>NZ_JASDCM010000007.1:0-243731 GCF_030407915.1 Pseudoalteromonas sp. APC 3250 | reverse complement strand
GTTCGTCGGGGTAAAGCACATAAGACAACGATACCTGACGAGCAACAAGATAAGCCACTTGATTTAGTTAATCGTCAATTTACTGCTGAGCAGCCAAATCAACTTTGGGTAGCTGACATCACCTATGGTGTGCCCGGAGCTCAGCACTAGCAAGGAATGCTTTAATGAACCACGAGTCTATCTGAAATACATGAGCAATACGGTAGGAGCCAAATTGTTTATGGCACTATCTGGTTGTGCAGATAGTTGAGTCTGAGCGGCAGTGACTTATCGTATGCTGATAAGGTGATGGAACTCGCTGACAACGGGGAGTGAGGCGAATTCGTTACGCCAAGATGCTCTTCTAGACTAAGTATTGGACGGATGAAGTACATGAACCGATTAACCCGCATCTATGGGCTGAAACGTCGCCATTGCCTACACGAATTAACAGGCAATATGATGCTGCAATAATACTAAATGTATGAGTATTATTGCCGACTTGATAAATCACACGTAGGTATTTATCAATGGATAAACGCTAAATCACAATTCAGCGTTTAAGTATTATCACCTTACAGCACGATAAGGTTAAAGACTGCGATCGGCATCCACCCCAATATGTTCGAGTTCAGATAGGTAAACCGGGGAAGGTTTGTTTGAATGCTAAGGGAGCACGACCCCGATGACAAACAAGCTGGCGGAGCGTTCGTAGTAGTCTGAGATGGGGAAAGCCCATTACATGGCGAAGGGGCGCAGTTTAATTGATTTGCGCAAGCAAATTACCTGACCTTAATGAGGTGAAGACCTTTGATAATCAGCGAACTGCAACGTAAATTAGCAACATGGACAGCAACCGATAAAGCGCGTCGCGTTAATCGATTACTGCGCCTTATCAGTCACCCACAATGGCTTTGCCAAGCGGCTGAAGTAACGCTTTCTTCAAAAGGTGCCAAAACACCTGGCGTTGATGGAATAACTAAAATTCACTTACAGGATAAGCTGACTGATTACTTAGATGGGATCAGAAATGATTTACTCTCGGGTAATTATCAACCAATGCCTGCCAGACGAATTTATATTCCTAAAGCGAATGGAAAGCAACGCCCTTTAGGCATACCCACCTTAAGAGACAGAATAGTGCAACGTGCCATGCTCATGGCAATGGAGCCGATATGGGAAAATGATTTTCATTCACTATCCTATGGTTTTAGACCTGAACGCAGTGTCCATCACGCCATTAGAACTGTTAAGTTACAAATGACAGGCTCAAGTGAACCACGTGGGCGCTGGGTAATTGAAGGGGATTTATCAAGTTATTTTGATACAGTCCACCATCAATTACTGATGACATGTGTGCGTAAGCGTATCAATTGTCGACGATTTAATGAATTGCTCTGGCGGTTCATCAAAGCAGGACATATTGAACGTAATCTATTCTGTGCAACAAGCGAAGGCGTACCACAAGGTGGTGTCATTTCTCCATTATTGTCAAATATCATGCTCAACGAATTTGATCAGTATTTGGATAAATGCTACTTGAGCAAGAAAGCACGTAAAGATCGCTGGTACTGGAATCGTACAATCCAAGATAAGCGTACCATTGCACTAGAGGAAAATAGACAATGGAAACCTGGGGTTGCTTATTGTCGTTATGCCGATGACTTTCTTGTGATTGTCAAAGGTAACAAACAACAAGCAGAAGCCATTCGTGATCAGTGTCGAAATTTTCTTGAAGGTAAACTTAAACTCACACTTAACATGGAGAAAACCCATATTACGCATGTGAATGATGGATTTATCTTCCTTGGTCATAGGATCATAAGGAAACGTGGTCCTAAAGGGAATATGCGTGTGGTGTCTGGTATTCCACATGGTAAGGCTAAAGCATTTTCTCATTCCTTGAGCCAAGCTTTATCCAGTGATCACAGTTGTAGCAAGATAGACAAAGTTGAACAACTCAGCCGCAAGCTTAAAGGCTGGGCGCAATTTTATCGTCATACTGATTATACCGCTAAAGTTTACAGTAAAATTGATCGTATAGTTTTCTGGAAATTAGCAAAATGGCTAGCGCGGAAATATCGTTGCTCCGTTAAGTCATTAATGATGAAGTGGATAAAACGACCGACGCCAAATCAGGCCAAGACTTGGGTATTATTTGGTAAAAGCAATCGAGGTAATTTATGTAGCGCTTCACTATATCGACTGGTGAGCAGTCCTAAGTTGCCCTTCCGTTGGCGATTACCTGAATCAAACCCTTATCTTAGAGATGAAATGAGAAATACTGTCACATCTCGCTACAGCGATGTTGTAATGGCTGTAAGCCACAATTAAGCGGAGAGCTGTATGCGCTGAAAGGTGCACGTACGGTTCGGAGAGGAGAGGCAGAAAAATAGTTCGACTACGTTCTGCCTCTTACTCTACTTGCCACATGGAGTGGGTTTGTTTATGTCGCTTTCGTGATAGATGTTTTTTCACGATACATTGTAGGTTGGCGTGTATCAACGACAATGCACACAGAGCTTATTCTTGATGCGTTAGAGCAAGCTATTTGGCATCGTGGCAACCCCGAAGGGTTAATTCACCACAGCGACAGAGGCAGCCAATATTTGTCTATACGATACACTGAGCGACTTGCTGAAGCTGGAATTCAAGCGTCTGTAGGCAGTGTGGGTGACTCTTATGACAATGCATTGGCTGAAACAATAAATGGATTATTTAAAACAGAGATTATTCGCAGAAATGGCCCGTGGAAGAATGTTGATGCTGTTGAATACGCAACGTTAGAGTGGGTCAATTGGTTTAATAATCAACGCTTATTATCTTCAATTGGGTATATTTCACCAGCTCAATATGAAACAGACTACTATGATAATTTAAACGAGTCAGGTAAAGTGGCCTGACTTAAACAAACTGGTCTCCGATGAACTCGGGGCGATTCAAGGCGGTGAAGAAACCGTACTTTCAGGGATGTGGGGTACAACCATGGATAATGGTTTTATCACTGTAGGTGTAGAATATTCAGAGCAGCAATCACAATCTTTATCTGGAAACCCTTTTGTTAAAGGCTGTGAAGAACGTATATGGGAAGCTGAAGATGGCTCAATCATTACTAGAAATAGTGGTTATGGTCCTGTTGCTAGCGGTGAAGATTCATGTGATATTTTCCCTCTTACAAATCGTATTAGTGTCCCATCGTTCTTTGGTAGTGTTTATTACACCCCAGGTTTTACAAACACAGGGATTCCTAACTTCAGTGAATCAACAGTTCCTGCGAGTCTTGAAGGGTTTTTCCCATCATGGGTTGCAGGTGACTTTGATGGTGATGGTATTAATGATGGTGTATTTGTTGACGGAGATGGTGACGGTTTCCGTGATGTTGACTTTCAAAACCCTCTATATGCTTTCCAACAGTCTGATTACTACAAAAGCGGTGATTACAGAAGCAAAAATGAACGCGTATCATTAATGCTTAATGGTGAGTATAACTTCCAAGATGATAATGATACAACCTTCTATTACGAAGGTTTATATGCAAAACGTGAGTCTCCAATATTTAGCCCTGGAGCTCAGATATTTCAACAAGTTGCAGCATCTAACCCATATAACCCTTGTGGCGTTAACGGAATAGATTGTTTTGGTGTTCTAGGTGTAGGCCCTGGTGGTCCAGAAGCTGTACAGCCAATTATTAATATTCGTGGCGACCGTGATCAAACACAGGTAGAAGTATCGCAATATCGTCTCGTATCGGGTGTTACTGGTAACTTAGGCATGTTTGAAAACATTGGCTTAAATAACTGGTATTATGATGCATCAGCATCTTATAGTGCTTCGAAAGGAACCGACCATCGTGTTGGTATCAACGAAGAGCGTCTTATTTACTCTTTAGAAACATCAGTACTTAATGACGATGGGACAATTACCTGTGGAACAGGTTCAGATGGCTGTGTGCCAGTTAACTTATTTGCTGATAGTATCTTCCAAGAAGGTGGTGGTACATTATCACCAGAGGAAGCTGCATACTTATTTATCGATCGTGATATCGAAACAAAAGTAAATCAGTTTGTCTTTAATGCATTTATGGGTGGAGACTTCTTCAATTTACCTTGGAATAATGAGACCGTAGCCGGCATCGTTGGTGTTGAATTCCGTCGTGACGAAATTGAATCAAATCCAAATGCAGCAACTGCTGAAGGCTTGCTTTGGGGTTACTTTGCTGACCAAGGCGCTGATGGCTCTCGAAATCTTAAAGAAATCTTCACAGAGTTTGAATTTCCATTACTTAAAGGTGTTAAAGGTGCAGAAGAACTTACATTCACCGCTTCAGGCCGTGTTTCTGAAGAATCTTTTTATGATGCAGAATCAACATACAGCATAAAAACAATCTACCGTCCTGTTGAATGGTTTACGCTTCGAGCAACAAAAGGGACTTCTTATAGAGCTCCAAACCTTCGTGAACGCTTTTTAAATGGTACATCGGGCTTTAATACAATTGCAGATCCTTGTGTTGTACCTGAAGATGCACGAAATATTGATCCATTAAACCCTGGTTCAGCAGCAACATATAATGCAGCCGAAGAAACTCGCGACACATCTGTCTTGAATGCGTGTCAAGCATCTGGTGTTGATCCTACATCATTAGGTTTAGGCCAAAATGGTACAGACTCTTACACTGCAACTTACAGTGCAGAAATAGAAACAGGTGGCACAACAGAACTTACGCCAGAAACATCCGTTGCAAAAACGTATGGTCTAATTTTTGAACAACCATTTTCTGAAGAGTTTGATTTAACATTCTCACTTACTCGTTTTGATATTGAAGTTACAAATAGCATAGCAGAGCCAAGTGCTGGTTATAGTATCGGTCAATGTTACTCTGCCGACGGAAACGAAGCATTCTGTAATAGAATTGGCCGAGATTCTAACGGTCAGATTGATATGGTTGATGCTAGCTTTATTAATATTGGCTTAATTTCTTCTAAAGGCTTTGATTACAATGTTTACTTTGAAACGGACACTGTAATAGCAGAAGAAAACTTAGGTATTACATTAGACTTACAAGCTACGCGCATGACTGAACAAGTATACGATGTACTCGGTACTATAGATGATAATATGGGCGAGCCTGACTCACCTGAGTGGCGTGGTTCTGCTCGTCTTCAACTTAAGTATTCTGATTTTAGATTTAACTGGGAAACTCGCTTCATTGGAAAAGGCCGCGAAGATGAAGATGACTTAGGTGAATTTGAAGAAGGTACTGCTGGTTGTCGTGGCTTAACCGATGCAAACGGAGATGCACTTAAGTGTCGTCCTGTAGGCTTTACCGATGACTATTTTGTTCACAATGTGGGCTTAACATGGTCTAACGATGCTTATAAAGTTAATTTTGGTGTTCGCAACGTATTTAATGAGGCTCCACCAAAAGTAGATCCAAGTGGTTCTTTCTCTAATACTAATATCCCATTAGGTGTTGGTTATGACACTTCAGGCCGAAGCCCTTATATTAGCTTCACAGCTTCATTCTAATACAAGTAACTACCTAATTACTTAGTTTAAATGGCCTACTTTTTAGGCCATTTTTTTGAGGGAATAAAATGAAATTAAAGAAAATAATATTATTAGGTTTATCTGTTCTAAGCTTGAATTCTTATGCTAATAAACAAGTTGAGGCAACAGAGCAAATTTCGAGTATTGATGCATTTTCTATGGCTTCAGCTATAAGAAGTGTTGTCACATCACCAAATGGTAAAAACCTTGCCATATTAAGAGCAACAACAAAAGATGGTGATTACATAATAGAAATTAGAGATCCTAATAACCTAGAAAAAGATCCGGTTAGATTAGGTGCAGATAAAATGCTCATCTCTTCTATCATATGGTTAAACGACGAAAAAATTGGCGTTATGTTTAGGCAGATATTGGAAGACGGAAACAGGAAATATTGGGTTAATAAGTTTGCAATTACAGATGCTGATGGCAAAGGTGATTGGTTATTACCTTTTAAAGACAAACGAAATGTTCAATTTCAAATAATAAATCGGCTCCCAGACAACAAAGATGAAGTCTTAGTCGAAGTAGATATTAATAATAATTACATCCCTGATGTAGTTCGCTTTAATATAAATACAGGTAGAAGCGTTACTATCATGCGTGGTAATGAAAAAATATCTGGATCATTTGTTTCTGATTACGATGGTGATATCAGAATTGCACAAGGTTGGAATAAATCCGACAATGCAATAGATCATTATGCGCGTGTTAAAGGTGATGATGATTGGAAAGTTATTAAACAGGTTAGTCCCAAAAAGCGTGAAAACTTTGAGATACTAGGCTTCACAAAAGACAACCCTGATGAAGTTTATATCAATGCTAATCTAGGAGAAAACACCACCGGTATTTATATCTACAATATTAAAACGGCTAAATATTCAACTCGGCAATTTGGCCTTGAATCTGTTGATACTGATGGGGTAATACTTGATTCTGACGGTACTATTAAGGGCTTTCGCTACACCACCAAACAACCTAAAAATTACTACATAGATCCCAATGCTCAAGCATTACAAGAGTCTATTGCCTCATTATTCAAAGGTAAATTTGTTCGAATCATGAGTCGTTCTGATGACGATAATGTTCTTGTTTTAAATGTGTCTGCTGATGATAATCCTGGTAGCTACTACATAGTGACAAATAAACAAAAATTAACCAAAATTGGTGATAGACTTCCTTTTATTGATAAAAGTAAGTTAGGAACTGTTAAATATATCTCTTATAAAGCAAGAGATGGGCGAAATATAAAAGCTTATGTGACAATTCCTGCAACTAAGGGCCCTCACCCTGCGGTTGTCTTACCACATGGTGGACCTTGGGTTCGTGACTCTATTATTTTTGATGATTGGGCTCAGCTGCTCGCTTATCATGGTTATGTAGTAATTCAACCAAATTATCGTGGTTCAACTGGCTATGGGCTTGAGCATTGGATAGCAGGCGATAATAATTGGGGTCTTAAGAAACAAGATGATCTTGACGATGCCGCACAGTATTTAGTCGAAAAAGGCTTAGCTACAAAAGATAAACTCGCGCTATTTGGTTGGAGTTATGGCGGATATGCCGCTTTTGCAGCTTCTATGCGTGAAAATAATATTTATCAATGCGTTGTTGCAGGTGCTGGGGTTAGTGATCTAAGTCGAATTAATGCAACTTTAAACGAAAACCGATTTTTAAGTATTTTACAACGCCCTACTATTTCTGGTGTATCTCCTGTAGAACAAGTTGATAAAGTAAATGTTCCTATATTGATTATTCACGGTGATATCGACAGTAGAGTACCAATTAAACATAGTCGTGATTTTGTTTCTGAGCTGGAAAAGTATAAAAAAGACTTTAAATATATAGAGCTAGAAGATGCTGACCATTTCTCGGATTCACTTTTCTATGCACATAAAAAAGAATTCTACACTGAGTTATTATCATGGTTTGATAATAAATGTAGTCTTAAATAACTAAAAACCCAAAAGTTAATTCTTTTAAAAATTAAAGGGGCTAATTTTGCCCCTTTACTATTAGAAGATGACTGAATATAACCTTTTTATGTTAATAATGTTAATAATGCTAATAATGCTAATAATGTTAATAATGTTAATAATGTTAATAATGTTAAAACAAATAAACCAAGTAGCTAATCGAAAGGCAACCATCTCAATAACAATTTGTTGTGATAAGTTTTATCTTTTTAATACTTCACACACCCATCACGCAATAAATCGTTAATTTAATAACAAGACGAACTATTTATGAAATTAGAAATATCAATCGATTTCTTGGCGCACAAAGGCTCACGCTTTATGCTGACTTGTAAAACTAAAAACGGAATCTACTGGTAAAACCTATGGCACCCAAGGTAACAAAATTGGCAATGCACAGCTGAAATGGGCGTTCTCCGAAGCCGCTGTATTGCTGCTGCGTCACAATCAAAACGCCAACAAATACCTTGAAAAACTACAAAAGCGAATGAGCAAAGCCAAAGCACTGTCTGCGCTTGCACATAAGCTTGGCGCTGCGTCTATTATATGCTTAAAAAAGAGACGGTATTCGATGAAGCAAAATTCTTAAAGAGTTAGTCACGGTACTGAGTGAGCTGAACATCTATCTGGATATAAGGCTGAGCATCAATCAATTGGGTGAGTTAATTACCAACAAGGTTTAACCTGATTATATGCCTACAGACCAAAGCCACTTGCCTTGATTAGACCCTCAGTACGCGTGCATTAATACAATAAACAAAGTCGCTTACACCTGACTTGATAACTGCGTTATGCACCTAACTAACTGGATCACAATGATGAAACTAGCCGCCTTGAATAGTGCCATGATGAAGTTAACCGATAAATGTCTAGTGCCCCAGCTACCCCAAAAGGATATGGGAAAAACCTGGCTGCGATGAGATCGCAATAAGAAATTACTGCGTAACGCACCCTAGATGTGTTTGCCGTAAGCAACTTGCTTATTAGCCGCATCGACAGACGAAGTAAACGAATTTGTTTATTGATTTAGAATTGACCGTCAATTGATAAAACGGTCAAAAAGAACACTAATGCCTATTGACAGAGTTAAGGCTCATATGTGTTAGGCATAAAATAGTTACACATGTTAATCAATCCAATGTGGTAAATTTCTCACGGTCTTCCCAAAAAGAACTAGAACCTAAATCCAGTACTTTGAAACCTAAATTAATAGGTAAAGCATCAGGGTATGAGTTTTTAGAACTTATAGGTTTAGGAGTTTGAAAACTACTTTCATATACCATTACATTCCCAGTATGAGGATCTCCATGTAAAATTTCATTTTTATAAATCGCATCGAGTGCGTTTGAGTAGCGCCAATAAAGACCAAACCTTTGAAGTATAGTTATTGGTTCTTTAAAAAGGTATTCTTTAAGATTTACTCCATTTACAAATTCCATAGTGATATAGAACAAACCTGATTTGACTCCAGATGAAAATATTTTTGCAAAATATGGGTGATCTACTGATGCGAGCTTTTTGGCCTCATTTTGGGCTTTCTTGAAATCACTACGCCCTCTGTTGTTCCAGAATTTAACGGCTATCTTTCGATCTAAGTTGATATCCTTAGCTTCAAACACAATACCGTTAGCTCCGATTCCAATACATTTGCAAAACTCTATTTCTTCAAAAGGGATAATCGTTCCTTCGAAGTAAAGTAGACTTTCAGATATAGAAAATTTATTTTTAAGATTTATTTTATTCATTATATTTATTAGTTTATGCCGAACCTTTTATACCTAACGCCCTCTTAACTAGCAGACAACGCCACCACAAAACTCGAATTAGCACGCCATAATCACCAAAGCTAACTGCTGGTAATTAAAGCCGCCGAGCGTTGACTGTCCGGTTGAAGCGTTTGTTAAGCTGCTAGGATGCGATATTCTGTTTTAGACATTTTTGCTCTTACTAACTCCACATTACCACCAATTTTGTCATTCAATTGATTGACGAGTTCATTGAGTTCTTCAAATGCTTGCTCAGGCATCTTAACTCCCGCTATGACCTTAGAAATTCGCTTCTGGTCAAAAGCATGAATCCCTGCACTTTTTTCATCGATAAAACTCGATACTCCGCTTCGTAACTCCAGTCCGGTGACTTCATAAGAAACACATCTTTGACGGCGTTAAAACCCCTCTCTCCAGCAGTAATTATCGGCATGTCTTTGGTATACTCAACATCCCAACCAAAAAGTAGCTCTTCAACATTATTCATGTAGATATTTTGAGGGCTATCATCAACGGTGAATTCAACGACAAAACCTTCATGATTCTCAGCATAATGTGACCACATTAATATATTATCTGGCTTTTTAGTCAAACAGCATATTCCAACTTCTCCAATTACTCCGTCACGAAATTCACCGCTCTTCAATGAACGTTTTATACCATGCTCCATTTGCTTTCTTTTACTTAATCTTTGAGCAGGAGAGAGTTTTAATCGTCTTCCCGCCTCTTTAAATAAATCGGGACGAGATTTTAAGTACGCTATGGACTTTTCGATATCGTATACAGTTTTACAATCAAATGGATCGTTAAACTCCGAATGATGACTAAACTTCATAGTCCCGTCAGTCAAAATGCATTTGGATCCGCTCGAAAACGGCAGGTATTTATAAACTTTCAATTAAGTTAAACCTCATACTTAAAAAGCAGCTTAACTTTAAGCTAAGGGGCGCCGATACGTGAGGCATAATGGCGAAGCCGCCCCGCGTATAGGCGTCCCAGCGACCGAAGGGAGAGGCTTAAGCGCTTTGTTAGTTTTCACTGTACACTTGCTGATCGACACAAGAAACACTGACTTCATTGCTAGGCAAGTTTGCAAATAAAAAGGCAACAGACTCATTTGGCTTAAGTACCCCAACAAATGAAGTACAAACACCGTTTTTGCACTCTGCTGCTAACGTAGTAGTTTTTATTCTCGGAATTGCAGATGTACAAGTATTTTTTTGATCACATGCTACTTCAACATTTGTAAGTGATGTTTCTTCGTAATTTGAAAATAGCAAAGCTGATTTTAATGCTTTAGGGAAATGCAGCGAGAAATCTAAACACAAACCTTGACCGCCATTATATGCAACTACTTTTCTATACTCTTTTAGATATGATTCTGATATCTGTAAATTAGCTTCGTTAGGCTTGTATTGAGAGTTGTAAAAAGAGAAAGCTATAGCTGCTATCACACCAATACTTGTTAAAATATTAGTAATCCATTGTGTATTATTTCTCAAATTTTCATTCATATGCGAAATTCTTCCGTGAAAACTAACAATTTTATAGTGCGCTCGTCGCGTATATTTCTGCCAACGCACGCTAATATATTCATTAATTACTTTTTAACAAATAACTTAACTCATTGCTAGCTATAATTATTTCTTGCTACTAAATATAATTACAAAGAAGAAAATGCGCTCATCGCTCATTTTCTTGAATATGAGAGAAAAACAACCACACTGTATGTTTATACAGCCACCGACATTGGTAATGACATGAAAACGCGCCTCCCATTTTTAAATTACATCGCTGAATCTATGTTGGTACATCAGTATTCATTACGTACCGTAAATACCTACCTGTGATGGATTGCATCTTATAGTGATTTTCATGATAAGCGCCATGACGTAAGAAGAAGTTAAGCTACTTATGATTCATTAAAATGAGCTATAACTTGGAGGGAATGCAATAAAAGCACTTTTACCTAAAGGGGCTAACGTATGTTAGCCCCTTTTGTGTGTGTTTTATTTACAGTGTGTTATTCAGTAACAACAAACCGTAACCAGCGAGTTGCTCGTCATTTAGGTCGTGTTGCCAGTTAGGCGTTAAATCATCGCGTTTAATACTATTGATGCTTTGCGGGTTAGCGGTTAAGTTAAGCACAAACATACTTTTACTGCCGTTTAACTCACGGGTTATTTCAACTAGGCCGTTGTTATGCTGTATTAATTCATAACTGCCTTTTATACCCAGCTCTGGGCGCTGTTTTTTTAGTGCGATTAAGTGCTGATATAAACGCCACAGTGAGTCAGATTGTGCTTGTTGCGTTTTTACATTGCGATCAGCAGCATTAATTTGCTGTGCTAAAAATTCTGGCCACCACTGGGTGTAGTTATCACCAAACAGTTCAGCCTGCTCAACCCAACTTGTTTGAGCTTGAGTAAAGCCAGCTTGGTTGCTGTTATTCCATTGCATAGGTGCACGTTTATACACATCGTGACCTGTGCCACCTTGTGTTAGGCCAATTTCTTCACCGTAATAAATATACGGTGTACCCGGAGAGCTAAATAACATGGCGGCGGCAAGTTTTGCTTTATCGTCGTGCTCTGCAAGTTGATAAGCGATACGTTCTTGGTCGTGATTAGTTAAAAACGGTGCAAAAAAATCAAGCGGTGCAGTTGAATCAATACGCTGTTGTAAATTTTGTTTGAGCACATTGGCATCAACTGTATTCACTTGTTGATTAGATTGCATAGTGCCAAATTGCGCTTCACCACTGGCATCGGGTTTTAATAAGCCCAATATTTTATAGCCCACTTCAAAATCAAAGCCTTGATCGAGGCCTTTACCTTCGCCAAAGTATTTTGCTGCAACGGGAATGTCTGCCCAAGCTTCACCTACTAAATACGCCTCTGGATCAACGCTTTTTACGTATTGGTTAAAGTGCTGCCAATATGCAATGGTTTCGTCGGTATCGGCTTGCGCATCTGCGCCACCTTCCATGGCAAAACGTACTGCGTCTAATCTAAACCCTGCAACGCCTTTATCAAGCCAAAACTTAGCCATTTTTTCCATTTCGGCAACAACATCAGGGTGGCGTAAGTTCAAGTCAGGTTGGCTGGCTCCAAACGCACCATAGTAATACTGCTGACGTGTTTCATTCCAATGCCATACTGCGTCGGGTTGGTCGTTATTACTCCAAGCATGCCCCCAACCACTTCCTGCTTTTGGCATATCGTCGCGCCAAATAAAGTAATCTGCATAAGGAGCTTGTTGTTTTGCTGAACGCTGAAACCATTCATGGTTACTTGATATATGGTTTATAACTAAATCAAGTATGACTTTCATGCCTTTATCATCAGCGGCTTTTATAAAGGCTTCAAACTCGGCCATGCTGCCGTAGTCGTTTTCTACTTGGTAAAATTCAGTAAAATCATAGCCATGATACGACGGTGCTTCAAACATGGGGGTTAACCACAGTGCATTTACGCCGAGCTCTTGTAAATACGGGAGCTTTTGGGTCATACCGTTAAAGTCGCCATGACCATCAGCATCGCTATCGTAAAAGCTGCGTGGCCAAATTTGGTAAAAAATGGCGCTTTCCCACCACGGGCTTGCTTGTTGTTTAGTATTTAATTGCGATGTTTCGGTGTTATTCGTGTTGTTATTTAATGATGGTGCGCTTTGGCAGCCTGTTAGCATGATTGCTAATGCTAATGCGCTCAAGGTAAATGTTTTCATTTCAGCCTCGTTATTATTGTAATAAATAACATAGCCGTATTTTACTACGGCTATGTTAATTAACCTGAACTGCGGATAGTTTGTGGTTATTTTAGTGCTTTAGTTACCACCGGATAATGATCCCATACTTGTTTGTCGCTTAGTGAGCGCACTAGCTTCACGTATTCAGCATGCGTCCACGCCAGTGGTGTGGCCGAGTTTGTACCCTCGCCTAACGTGTATCCTGCTTTATTTACGCCTACGCCATCCCATACTTGTTCTGGTAGCATCATACCTTCGTTAGCAAATTGCTCTAGCCCTTTTACATAGCTATTTTTAATAGCCTGCTGTTTTGTTGCATCTAAGGTATTATTAGCATTTGCGGCGGCAATTTCATAATGGCCCCGTTCACCGGTAAAAAATGGCCAAACTCGCCCACGTTGCCCTGGGCTATTTTTTCCACCTTGCGCATAGTTAGCGCCAGTTACTTCATCTTCACCGTACCCGTCGTTACCATAGCGGCGGTATCCTGCAAATGTGCCGCTGCCATCAGTAAACTCAAAGCTGTATTTAACTTGTAGGTTATCGGTTAGGGTTTCGTCATCATATTCTGGGAGTGTTTTTACTATGCTAGGCGCTAGTGCATCACGTACACCATAGCGAACGAGCTCTAAAAATCCACCATCGAGAATTTGCTTTTTATTAAACCCTTCACGGCCATTATTGGCGTTAATTTTAGTATTTGAATTGGCGTCTTTGTCTTGACCAATACGTATAAAATACTCGCCGTCTGATGCGTTTGATTCTAAATTTCCTGCGGTGGTAAACATCATGCTTTCTATATTGGCGTTGTAACTTTTTGCTGTTGCTAGGTAGCGTTTAGCATTTACCTCATCACCTGCCATTTTTGCAATATCAGCGGCGGTAATTAAACCGGCAATAACAGCAGCGGTGGTTGATGGCGAATACCCTTCTTGCTCTTCCCAACGCTCTTGTTGAGTCGCAGGTGGGGTTATTTGCATGTCGTTCCATAGGATTTTAGCGCGCCCACCGTCTACCAAAAAGTCAGCGGCCGGTTTTAACATGCGGGTATACCAATCAGTTAGCTCAGCATCACTTAACACATCTGCCTGATGAAGCTTCCACGCTAGCATAATAGGCATAGCGGTTTGGTCTAGCTGTACGCCTACCCATTCAAGTTCGCCATCTACGTGTGTTTTTTGTAAAAACCACCCTGTGTCGCCTTTGTTGCCCGGGGTTTTGCTGTTTACTTGTACTTTTTCAAGGTATTCAAATGCGGTTTTGGCTGTTGCGGTATCGCCTAGTGCCATAAATGCCATGGCAACTTGATAAAAGTCGCGCACCCATACCGCTTTGTAACCGGTAGAGCCGGTTTTCGCCGATACGGTTTCACCCCATGGGTTAGATAAAGAGGCAATAAGTGCCCCAGCATGAGTTTTGTCTTCTTGCGCTTTTAACACCATAGCACTGGTGTAAAGTAACTTGCCGTTATCAGCGGTTTGTTCGCTCATGTTGTTTAGCGGTGCAAGGCTTTGCAGGTAGTCTTGCCAACCAAGCGCTTCGCCTTTACCGTTGTAATTATCAAGCACAGCTTGGTAACCTTTGGCAAGCGTAGCTTGCCCTTGTTTAAAGCTTGATTGCTGGTTGTTACCAAAGCTTAAGGTTAAATCGAACTGGCTGTTTTCACCAATTTCACCCAGCTCTGCAAGTAGGCTAACATTACCCGATTGTTCACCGGTAGTTTTATAAACTCGGGTAAGCTGCTGAGTTGTTTTAAGCTGGCTTAAACCATCGCTCACACCTGTAAAACCAACACTTGTTTGTTTAAATGGCTGTGCACCTTGCAATGACAAGTAATTATCGCCCTGCCACGCTACCAATCCTTGCTCGGTGGTTTTTGCAAAGTCATCTAAGCCGTTGTTGTTTATATACGGGTTAACTGTTACATATGCTTTTACACCGTCAAGCTGGGTATTAAAAATACTGCGTACAAATAAGCTTTGACCGTCTGGGTCGGTAAATATATGTTTTTCGAGGCTAAAGCGACCTTGCTTATCTTTGCTTACTACTTTGTATGCTAATGATAACGGGCGGCCTTTATCGTCTTTGTATAAGTAATCAATGGTAACGTCTAAATCGTCAGCTTCGGTGACTGTAAAATCTTTTCCGACTACAACAAATTGCATGTCTTTAATTTGCGCTTGATGAATAAGCCCGAACATGGTTTCGGTGATCATCCCTTTGGCAATCGAAAACCATACTTTTGACACTTTACCTGTAGGTGCTTCGTCACTGTAATGGCCATTTTGGTATTGCTCAAAAGACGTGCCTATCCCAGTTTTGCCTGCGTATGCCCAAAATGGGGCTTCGCCTGGTGCGCCTGACGCACTCACTGATGTTTGCGCTACTGCACTGGTTTGCGTATTTTGCACGCCACAACCTACAAGGCCTGCGGCCAATATTGTCGCGGTAATTAGGTTATATTTTTTCATTTTAGCCCCTTAAATTAAGACTGTTTAACACGCAGTACGGCAACCGCTGCAAGTACAAAAGACACAGCACCTAGCATCAATGCGTAAATAGGTTGATTTTGGAAAAAGTGACGGAGTATCAGGCCAAGTACACTGGCGGCTAATAATTGTGGGATCACAATAAAAAAGTTAAATATTCCCATATACACACCCATTTTATGACTCGGTACTGAGGTACTTAACATGGCGTAAGGCAACGACAATATAGACGCCCACGCAAAACCAATACCTATCATTGGCCAAATAAGTAAGCTCGGTTCTTGTATAAACATAAAGCTCGCCAAACCTAACGCACCTAAAATAAGGTTAAGTGCATGTGCTAGTTTTAAACCAACACGCTTAACGATGATCGGGATACATAAAGCCGCCAATGCAGCAAAACCGTTGTAAGCCGCAAATAAAATACCCACCCAGTCTGCACCATTGTTATACGCCGCTGAACTTGTGTCACTGCTACCATAATGAAAACTGGTTACCGCTGAGGTGGTGTAAATCCACATGGCAAATAAGGCAAACCAGCTAAAAAACTGTACCCAAGCGAGTTGTTTCATCGCCTCTGGCATGGTGAATACATCGTTAACGACTTGGTAAAAGCCACCGCTGGTGTGGTTTTTTGCCTGTAGTGCGGCTGCAATAAATTGAATAACGCCAAAACTCACTAAGCCAGCTGCTAATAGGTACAGCTCTTTTTCTAGGTTTAATCCCGTGACTAAACCAAGTACGGCAAGCCCTAGCACGGTAAATACACTGCCGCCTTTACTAAAGTTAATTTGTGCACAAACCGTCTGTTCGACTTGAGCTTGCTCTTGTTGATTAAATGCGGCCAATTCTTCAGGTGAATATTCTTTGGTGGTTATAATTGTCCAGCCCACTGCGACCAGCAATACAACTGCACCAAAGTAAAATGAGTACTTTACTGAATCAGGAATTTGCCCTGCAGCGGCGGTGTTGGCAATATCAAACCAGTTTGTCATCATCCAAGGGAGTGCAGAAGCAACCACGGCGCCTACGCCTATAAAAAAGCTTTGCATTGCATAGCCCTTAGCACGCTGTTTGTTTGGTAGGTTATCGCCTACAAGGGCGCGAAATGGTTCCATGGTGACGTTAATCGATGCATCCATGATCCATAACATGCCCGCTGCAATCCAAAGTGTTGGTGAGTTTGGCATAATAAATAACGATAATGTGGTTAAAATAGCGCCGTATAAAAAAAACGGACGACGGCGACCTAATTTACCCCACGTTTTATCACTCCAGTAACCAATAATTGGCTGTACAATTAAACCGGTAAGTGGTGCAGCTACCCACAAAATAGGAATATCGTCGACATTAGCGCCAAGGGTTTGAAAAATCCGACTTACGTTACCGTTTTGCAATGCAAAGCCAAATTGAATGCCTAAAAAGCCAAAGCACATGTTCCAAATTTGCCAAAAACTTAAATCTGGTTTGTTTTTATTGTTATTCATTTTTCAGCCTTATTAATTAAAACCGCACTACTAAATGCATCAAGGGTCAGTGTAAAGGTTGTATTTTGTTTCTCATCGCTCACCAAAATACCGTTATGCGACTCTAATAGATCGTAAAGCGTTGAGTTTGGTTTGAGCATTGTTGCTTGATTGGGCGTGAGCGTAATAGTGACTGTTTGCGCTTGCTGACTAAAGTTACTCAGCACCCATAATGATTGCTGTCCTAGGGTGCGTACAAAACCTACCACTCTATTACTGCCTGTTACCAACAAGGGTGCCATATCGCCGGCAACAATCGCTGGTAAATCGTTAAGTGCCATAATTGAAATGTAATATTGGCGTAATTGCGCTTGTTCAGTTGTTAACTGACCGCCATCAAATTTACCGTTGTTCATCCACGCTTGGTGAGCAGGAACACCAATATAGTCAAAAATACTGGTGCGAGTCGGGCTACCAAACCCCGCGTTTTCTGAGCCATCTTCACCGACATCTTGACCAAAATAAAGCAAGCTTGGCGAGCGACTGATTAGGTGAGAGACCAGCATTGCTGGCTTGCCCAATGCGGCATCGCCGGCAAAATCAGGACTTGCGATACGTTGCTCGTCATGGTTTTCTAAAAAGTGCAGCATATGTTGCTCTATGTCAGCCACTTTTTGCTGAGCATTAAAAATACTACTTGCGGCTTGCTTGCCTTGCATTATGGCTTTTAAGGTGTCGTAAAAGCCTACTTTGTCATACAAGTAATCCATTTTACCTTGGTGAATATAAGTTCGGTACATCAATGGGTTGTACACTTCTGCAAGTAAAAACGCATCGGGTTTATGCATTTTTATCGATGAATTTAAAAAGCTCCAAAATTCAACCGGCACCATTTCAGCCATATCATAGCGAAAGCCATCCACGCCTTTATCTAACCAATAAAGCGCAATATTTCTAAATTTATACCAGCTATTAGGTAACTCTTTATCTTGCCAAAAGGCGTAATGAGCGCGGTAGTCTTGGTGTTCTAGCGCCTTAGGTAAAGTTGGAAAATCTAGGCTACCATCGGGTTTAACGCCGTAGTTTACTTTTACTGTTTCGTACCAGTCGTTTATATCAGGCTGTGGAGAGCGTGCACCGTTTCCTGTCCATTTAGCCGGTGTTTCATTAAATTTACCATCAGCTAAGGGATGAGAATTTCCGCCAAGCACTTGATAACTGTCGCTCGAAGGCACTTGAAATGACTCACCAGGTACATAATAAAAGTTATTATTAACATCATAGTCTTTGCTGGTATCGTCTTGTTCACCAAAGTCTTTAACGCCATTAGGCTTAGCCGTTGAGTGGTAATCACGTGCAACGTGATTGGGCACAATGTCTATTATCACTTTCATATCATGATCGTGGGTACGTTCAATAAGCGCGCTAAACTCTTCGATTCTGTTCGTTACATTTACCGCCAAATCAGGATTTACATCGTAATAATCTTTAATTGCATAGGGCGAGCCTGCACGCCCTTTAACCACATCTGGATCATCCTGACTAATACCATATTCGGTGTAATCACCCACTAAGGCATGATGTAAAACGCCGGTATACCACACATGCGTAGTACCCAACTCTTTAATACCTTTAAGCGCAGCATCGTTAAAATCAGCAAACTTACCCACGCCATTTTGCTCTTTAGTACCCCACGGAATATTAGCTGTTTGCGTATTACCAAATAAACGAGTAAACACTTGATAAACAACTGGCTTTACAGGCTCTGTCTTATTTACAACCGTTTTTGCTTGCGTGCTTTCATTATCATCACTGCAGCCTTGCACAACTAATGTGCTTAATAGCAGCAAGGGTATGTAAAATCTTTTTTTCATTGTGTGTGTCATTTTTATTTCAGTGTTGTCATTGGTTTATACTAAAGCTAACTGTAGTTTGGTTACAGTTGCTGCATACGTATTCACAGCTATATTCAGACCCTGTTAACCCAAAAATTAAACTGCCAGCATGAAACTTTTTTTGGGGCTTACTTTGGTTTTAAACTACTTAAAAATACGGTGTGACTTGGCAGTTGCTCTACCGTTGAATTTATTAATGTTTTTAAATTACTAAATAACTCGGCTAATTGCTCATTGGTTAATGAATCTGCTAGTGCACCGTAATCATCGGGTAATAGGCCTTGACCTATCATGACTTGTTGCCATGCCACTTCGGCAAATAACTCGTCGTTTTCGCGCACTACTTTGCCTGTTTGTTTAAATAAATCCATTTTATGCGCTAACGATTGCGGAATTTCCATTTGCTTACATTGACGCCAAAATGGAGTATCTTCCCGCTCAGTTAGCTTATAGTGCAAAATAATGAAGTCACGAATATGCTCGATTTCGGTGATGCTTTGCTTATTAAATTCTGTTACTAACGCATCACTAACCCCATGGCGAGGAAATAACTTAATTAAACGCGTCACAGCACTTTGTATTAGGTGAATACTGGTTGATTCAAGTGGCTCTAAAAACCCACTCGATAAGCCAATGGCAACGACGTTTTTATGCCACTGTTTTAAACGACGACCTGTTTTAAACTTAATTAATCGGGGTTCAGTAATAGGCTCTGCAGGAAGATTATTGAGTAATAATTGTTTTGCGTCGTCATCAGATATATGGCGGCTACAATATACTAAGCCATTCCCCATTCTGTGCTGTAAGGGAATTTGCCACTGCCAACCGGCACTGTGCGCAATTGAACGTGTATAAGGTTTTAATTCATCATTTGATGCTGTTTGTACTGCAATGGCGCTATCGCAGGGTAAGTAGTGCGACCAATCTACATATCCAGTATTGAGTGTTTGCTCAATCAGTAAGGCACGCAGACCCGTACAATCTAAAAATAAATCGCCACTGATACTGCTGCCATCATCAAGGGTTAGGCTCTGAATATTGCCACTGGTTGGGCACTGCATGACCTCATTAATTTTAGCATCTAGATGTTTTACCCCCCGCTCTGTGGCTAAGTGCTTTAAAAACTCAGCATACAAACTGGCGTCAAAATGATACGCGTAGCTTAATCCTGGCAACGACGTGTTAGAAATGGTATTCAGTGGAGCAAATTTATTGTTTTTCGCAGCCTGATAATTTAATGAAAAATCCCAAAAATCATCTTTGTTGCCTTGCGTTTGGCCTTTAAGCCAAAAATTATAAAAGTCACAAAAAGGGAAGTTTTTACCCAAAGTGCCAAACACATGCATATAACTGTGTGCTGAGCTTTTCCAGTTTTCAAACTCAATACCAAGCTTAATCGTCGCGTTAGTGGCATTTATAAAGTGTTGTTCATTGATACCCAATGCATTATTTAGCTGCATTATAGGGGGTATAGTGGCTTCCCCTACGCCCACTGTGCCAATGTGAGTTGATTCTATTAGGGTAATATTAATTACTTTACCTAATACTTTATTTAACAGTGCAGCGGCTATCCATCCAGCTGTACCACCGCCTGCAATGACGACGTGTTTTATTGGTTTCATATTATTGCTCACTTTTTTAAATCAGAATTTAAAAAGTTTGATAAAACTTAGGTAAGGTAGTTATAAAAAAGCCCTTGTAAAACTAATTACAAGGGCTAATAACTTAACTAAATTTCAGTTAAAGCTTGTAGCTAAATCCAAGAATAAAGTTACGCCCATAATCTTGGTAATCACGCACTTGTAAAGCATTATCACCACTTAGTGTTGTAAATGGTTCTTCAGTGATATTTTGTACTTGGAATGTCACATTTAAGCCATCTAAGCTCTCAACACCTGCTTCGCCAAAATCGTAACCAACTTGTACGTCCCAAATTGTTTCACCTAAGATATTCACTTGCTGAGTTTCATAACCTGCGTTGTAAATATCACCTTTAAAGTCGCTACGCTTACGCATACTAGTACGTGCTTGGAAGCCATAGTTTTCATAATAAAAAGTTAAGCTTTCAATTTTATCCGACAAACCAGGTAATTCGTATTCATTACCGTTTTGATCTTCAATATCTTGTTCAATTCCTGTATGGCTGGCAATTAAACCAAAACCTTCTAATGAATCACTAAAAATATTAAACGGTAGAGCAAGAGACAATTCATAGCCCCAAAGATCTCCACCACCGCCATTCACTTTACCTGATCCAGTACCGGTACTATTCTCTGGTATCTCACCCGTTGAAGGGTTAGCAACTCCTGACATATCAACTTCGTATACACCATCAAATATCCATTGGCTTAAGTCTTTATAAAATACAGCCGCTGAGAAGTATCCTTCTGCACTAAAGTAGTTTTCATAAGTAAAATCAAAACCCGTTGCTTCTTTTGGTTCAAGTGTAGGATTACCACCAGATACTGACCAATAGTTGCCATTCTCATCAGGACGCTCTGAATTATAGCTCGCATTAACAGAAGCATTCATTTCATCTAGGCGGGCTCGTGAGATAGTTTTGGCGGCACCAAAACGCACAGTTTGATTTTCATCTAGCGCTAAAGATAAATTAAGACTAGGTAAAACATGACTATAATCGTGTGACACATTGTTAGGAACGGCGTCAACTAGACCAGTCACGTCATTCGGCACAGCCGCAAAACCTTGCGAAGATTGCTCAGTTCTAACATAGCGAACACCAAAGTTACCTGTTAATGGTAGTTCACCTACTTCAGCATTAATATCAGCTTGAACAAAAAACGCCGTAACTTTTTCTTGAACTGTGTACGACTGCGTAGTGTGTTTTATATCCGTTAAACTTTCTTGAATTGAGTCATAATATCCATCGTCAACTAGTGCACGGGTATCATAGGCAATCATATCCCCCATACCGATAAAGCCTAAGCTAGCTGTTCCGAGGCGATATTGATCTGGAACGACAAGCGTACCAGGATTATCTAATGAGAAATCGCTTAATGTTAAGTAATACCCTTCAGACTTTTTACTCTTCTCGCGGTCGCGATATGACATACCAAAACTTACTTTGCTTAAGTAATCGTTTTCTAATAGCTTGCTTGCTGCTAGTTTTAAAGTATGTAGTTCATCATTAACTTCAGGTGCATTAATAAAGCCATCTTGTGCGGTGTTTTGATAAGCCGTATCATTTAAGCCGTACTTATTATTTAGCGCTGAGCTGGTTCCCCATGACAAAGGACCACCTAACTGAATTAAAGCATAATCACTATAATCTAACTCGTGGCTAAATTTGGCGCCGGTATTGCCGCCATCAAGTGAGTAACCAATGTTGTCAGCAATACCGTTTGCATCGCCACGGCCTGTGCCAGAATAACTTTGTAAGCTCCAGTCCTTACGCTCAACTTCAGATAAGCTCGCATCAAACTCTACCGACCATGAATCGTCAATGTCATATTTAGTATTAAATCCAAATTGCGTTAATTCAGCATCACGTTCTTCAACATCATTGCGAACTACAACGCGTTGACCTTGCGTTGTTGCACTGGTGATAAAGCCAGACTGTTCATCTACAGTAACACTATTCGGGTCGATGCTACCTTGACCCCAGGCGAAAGGTACTTCAATACCACGTAAGATTTTTTCATCGTTAAAATCTACATATAACGCATCAAACGTCATGTTTAGACGATCATTTGGTGCAGCTTCCACTACTAGCATCGCTGAATCACGTTCAAGTGTTGATGAACGTACGAATGGTTTAGCGCCGCCTAAGATTGAATAATTCTGTCCATCAACGTCGAATTCAGGGTATCCCCAAGAATTCCAGCGTTTTTCTTGATTTGGTGAGCTCATTGTGTTGTAAGCAAATGCAACACCTATAGTGTCATCTGCAAACTGATCAATGTATGAAACCGTGCCACGAAAGCCTTTATCATCACCATCAGGGTTTAGCTTATCAAAACCTGACTGCTCTAACTGACCATTAAACATGATCACGCGCTCGCCTTTACTTAAAGGCTTTACCGTTTGCATGTCGATTACACCGGCAATACCTTCTGCTTCAATGCTAGCACTTGGTGTTTTATAAACGGTTACGCCGCTCATTATTTCTGATGGGTAAAGGTCAAACTCAACACCACGGTTGTCACCAATCGATACTTGCTCACGACCATTAAATGTGGTTGCGCTTTCGTTTTCGCTAAAACCACGAACACTTACACGACTAGCACGGCCATCAAGACGCTGGGCTGTTAAACCAGGTAAGCGTGCAATTGACTCAGCAATAGATGTATCTGGAAGTTTACCAATGTCTTCTGCAGAAATTGACTCAACCACCTGTGTTGAAAAACGCTTAGTATTAATTGATTCAACAACACTACCGCGAAAACCTTTTACTTCGATGATTTCTACATCATCATTTTTTATTGTTTCTTCTTGTGCCGCAGTGGTGGCAAAGCTTGATAGTCCGGCAGCAGTTAATGCTAGCGTTAGTATACTTGGTTTGAACATAGCCATAATGTTTTCCCGTTACCCATAATGTGATACCCGCTTACTTGCTTAAGTGATAGTTAAGCCTGCGAGCTTATTTTGTTGTCAGGATGAATATTAACGCTCGTATTATTTTATTAACAACTTTATGCATACGTATTCAAAGTTACACCACACGCATTAAGTTAACATTAAATTTACACACTATTTTATAAGTGACTGTTTTATTATGAGTTATTTTAGTGCAATTAGCATTTATAGCTTTAATGATAGTCATTATTTATTTTTTGATAAAATAAGTGTGTCATTAAACATAAATAAAGTGACACGACGCTATTTTATTTTCTAATTTATTATTATGGAGAACATTTATTTATGTACAATTGGTAAGACCAATATTAATAATCACCAATTTAGTGCACCCCCTTATTTTTAAGCACCTAAATAATGCAAACAATAAATTAACAATTTAACAAACCAAATTGGTAAAGAGATATTCAATAAACCGGCGTTAAAATCGATGAAATAAGCGATTGATTTAACCTCTTTTAATGGCCTTAAAACGGTGCATACGTATGCAGACTTTTTACAGTATGACGGGCTTCAAGTATGCTTTTTCAAATAAACGAGGATTAACACCTCTAAAAAAGAACAACACAAAGACAGTGTGAAAACGGAGAAAGGCATGGCCCAAAAGCAATGGTATAAAGGTGCGGTTATTTATCAGGTTTATCCGCGTAGCTTTCAAGATAGCAACAACGATGGCATTGGTGACTTAAAAGGGATAATTAATCGCATTGATTACATTAAAAGCTTAGGGGTGGATGCTATCTGGATCTCACCTTTCTTTAAATCACCTATGAAAGATTTTGGTTATGATATTAGCGACTATCGCGATATCGACCCCCTTTTTGGTAACTTAGATGATTTTGATGAGCTCATTGCGCAAGCACATCAACGCGATATTAAAATTATTATAGACCAAGTGCTTAGTCACACCTCAGATCAACACCAATGGTTTATTGATAGCCGTGAAGATTTAACCAACGATAAAGCTGATTGGTATGTATGGGCCGATGCTAAAGAAGACGGAACAGCACCAAACAACTGGTTATCAATTTTTGGTGGCGGTGCATGGCAATGGGAGCCGCGTCGTGGACAATACTACTTACATAACTTTTTCACGGAACAGCCAGATCTTAACTTTCATAACCCTGATGTTCGCCAAGCTGTATTAGATAATGTTGAGTTTTGGCTTAAAAAAGGCGTTGATGGTTTTAGGTTAGATGCAATTAACTTTTGCTACCATGACGCACAGCTTCGTGATAACCCTGCAAAACCAAAAGAAAAGCGTCAGGGCCGTGGTTTTAGTGAAGATAATCCGTATGCTTTTCAGTATCACTACTACAACAACACACAGCCAGAAAACATTGAGTTTATGCGTGATATTCGCACCTTGCTCAATAAATACCCAGGAACCGTGTCACTAGGTGAAATTTCATCTGAAGATTCATTAGCCACCATGGCAGAATACACCCAAGGCGGCGATAAACTGCACATGGGTTACAGCTTTGAGCTACTAACTGATGACTACTCGAGTGAATATATAAGAAACACCGTTACTACACTTGAACAACGTATGACTGAAGGCTGGCCTTGCTGGGCATTTAGTAACCATGACGTAGAGCGCGTTGCAAGTCGTTGGAGCGAAACGGGTGAAGTAAACCCTGCGCAATGTAAGATGTTAACCGCCCTATTGGCCTCGTTACGTGGTAGCGTGTGTATGTATCAAGGTGAAGAACTCGGGCTAGGTGAAGCCAGTGTTGCGTTTGAAGATTTACAAGACCCATACGGCATTACGTTTTGGCCAAACTTTAAAGGCCGTGATGGTTGTCGTACCCCAATGCCTTGGGAAAACCTTGATAGCTCACATGCCAATGCTCACAATGCGGGCTTTAGTGAAGTAAAACCGTGGTTACCTGTTGATCAACAACATAGACTGCAAGCAGTTGCTGAACAAGAGAATGATTCAAACTCAATATTAAATGCGTACCGTGAATTTATGGCATGGCGTAAAAACCAGCCGGTATTACTTGAAGGTGATATTGAGTTTTTACAAACCAAAGAGCCAATTTTAGCGTTTTACCGTACTCTAAACGATGAAAAAATGTTGTGTGTATTCAATTTGAGTGCTTCACAAGCAAAACTTACTATTAATGCAAGTGTTGAAAATGAACATAGCGACCTTTCTCATCACAACGCAAAGCTTGATAATGAAACACTGACAGTTGAGCCATTTGGTTGTTATTACGCCCACTGCAGTTAATATTTATATTATTATAAAAAACCCGAGCACTGCTCGGGTTTTTTTAGCATTTTTTAATGGCTAATTGTTTTACTATTTAAGTAATCAGTAAATGCAAACAGTACACCCGACACAACAAAGGTAACGTGTATAAGCACTTTCCAGAGTAATTCATCACTTGAATGAGATGCAGAGCTTATAAACACCTTTAGTAGCTCAACGGCTGAAATGGCGACTATTGCACTAATCAGTTTCATTTTTAAACCAGAAAACCCTACTTTTCCCATCCATACGGGACGGTCCTCATGATTTTCTATATTAAGCTTAGAGACAAAGTTTTCGTAGCCACTGAATATAATAATTAATAAAAGTCCAGCTAACAAAGCGGTATCAACCAAAGTTAATATACCCACCAACAACTCTTGATTACTGGCAGTAAACGTTGCGATCCCCATCAAATACAGCTGTTTAAAAAATTTTATTAGTAATAAAACCACAGCAAATAGTAAACCGACAAAAAATGGGGCTAATAACCAGCGTCCTTTGAATATAAACGACTCAAGAGCATGCTCTACTTTATGAACAGGTTGTATTTTTTTATTTATATTATTTGTATCTGGCTCTGACATAAGAACACCTAAAAATTAAAACGCGACATTAGCCTAAATTTAGCTGTAACACAATTAGTTAAGGTTAAACACTTTTACGCGATACGCTCATCTTGACGATAAAAATATTTCGTTTCCCTTTATTTTATATTCGATTAAAAATCAATATACCAACAGAGATGTTCTGGCTTGGTTACACTTGTTTTATGTAGGCATTGTATGAATGCATAACTCGATTGTTACTCCATTTTTAGGAATAAGAAAATGAATAAAGCATTACTCGCGTTAATCGTTGCACCATTTTTCGTTTTATCTGCTGCTAATGCAGTGGCAAACGATGCTACAGACGCTTCAGCTGAGACGATTCAAGAATTCACAGAAATGTGTGTTAGTTGGGCTAAAGAAGACGACGTAAGCAATGAAGAGCTTTATAACTATGTTTTAAAGTGTGTGAATGATGAACTAACATCTGAAGGCTATAACAAAGTCACTGCTGTTAAAATTTAATGAATAATTGAGTGAATTGAACCTAAATTGGTTACATTTTTTAATCCTGTAAAGTAAAAAAACAGATTAGAAATGCCATTGCGATAGGTTTGATTTGACAAAAAAAACCGGAACTGTCCAGGCTGTGCATTCCGGTTTTTTATTACTTAAAGCGGTGAATAATTAATTATTCATCGTCTTTTTTTACTTTTGCTTTCGCTTTACTTTTAGCAGGCGCTTTTTTAGCGGCGGCTTTCTTTTTAGGCGCGGCTTTTTTCTTTGCCTCTTCTACCCATTTACCACCTTCGTAGTGTGCCGTCCAACCAGTTGCTTTGCCATCAACCTCAGTCATTACATACTGTGATTTATTCTTACGACTGTAACGCACAATAGCAAGATTACCATCAGGATCTTTAGCTGGTGCATCAGCTAAGTAGTAAAACTTAGGCGAAATACGATCTCTAAAACGCTGTAACTCTTCTACTTTGGGGGCGCGTGTTTCTCGTGATTTAGGAAACGTATTTGCTGCTAAGAAAATACCTGCAGCACCATCACGTAATACAAAATAGGCTTCAGACTTTTCACATTCTAATTCAGGAATATGAACGGGATCTTCTTTTGGTGGCGCGGCTTCGCCATTTTTTAATAACTTACGGGTATTTTTACACTCGTCATTGTTACAGCCAAAATACTTACCAAATCGACCTGATTTTAATTCCATATCAGCGCCACATTTATCACATTCAATAATAGGGCCGTCGTAACCTTTAATTTTAAACGTACCCTCTTCAACCACATGCCCATGACACGCTGGGTTATTACCACACACGTGTAGTTTACGGGTTTCATCGATAAGGTATGAATCCATCGCTGTTTCACAAATTGGACAGCGCTTCATTTGCATTAATGTTTCTGTTTCAACGTCTTCAACATCAGCTGCAACCGCTTCATCACCCGACACTAAGTTCATAGTGGTAGTACAGCGCTCTTTAGGTGGCAGGTTATAACCAGTACATCCTAAGAATACGCCCGTTGAAGCAGTACGAATACCCATTTTTCTGCCACACGTTGGGCAGTCAATGTCGGTTTCTACCATTTGATTAAGACGCATACCGCCTTCATCGGGTTCACCTTTGGCAATATTCAATTGCGTTGAAAAATCAGCGTAAAATTTATCGAGAACTTGCGTCCAAACACGCTCACCTTCGGCGATATCATCTAAACGGCCTTCCATTTTAGCGGTAAAATCGAAGTTCATTAAATCGGTAAAGTTTTCAACAAGGCGATCGGTGACAATCTCCCCCATTTTTTCAGCGAAAAAGCGACGATTTTCTACTCGTACATAACCACGGTCTTGTATCGTTGATATAATAGAGGCATACGTAGATGGACGACCAATCCCACGTTTCTCGAGCTCTTTAACTAAGCTTGCTTCACTAAAACGAGCCGGTGGCTTAGTAAAGTGCTGCTTAGGATCAAGCTCAACTAACGTGAGCACCTCGCCATGCTTAACAGCAGGCAGCGATTGATCTTCTTCATTCTTTTTACGTACTGCCGGTTGCACTTTAGTCCAACCATCAAAACGTAAAACACGTCCTTTTGCTTTCAATGTAAAATCGTTGGCAGCGACCGTTAAGGTGGTTAAATCGTACTCAGCTGGCACCATTTGACAGGCCACAAACTGACGCCAAATAAGCTCATAAAGCTTTTTCGCATCGGCATCCACACCTTCAACATGCCCAGAAAGCACTGATACGCTAGAAGGACGAATCGCTTCGTGCGCCTCTTGTGCATTACCTTTAGAGCTATAGTTAATCGGATCAGCAGGTAAATACTTGGCACCAAACTCATTGGTTACGTATTCGCGACACATTTCAACCGCATCTTTCGATAAATTAGTTGAATCGGTACGCATATAAGTAATATAACCCCCCTCGTATAAACGCTGGGCAAGCATCATGGTCTTTTTAACGCCATAACCTAATCGGGTACTTGCTGCTTGTTGCATTGTTGAAGTAATAAATGGCGCACTTGGACGGCTCTTACTTGGTTTCTCTTCAACGCTGACAACTTTATATTCGGCATTCTCAAGGCTTTTAACTGCTGCACTAGCCTGAGCTTCATTTACTGGCTTAAATGGCTTGTCTGCTTGTTTAGTGACTTCTAAACGTAGGTCAGACTCGCTATTTTTAACATCGGCATGAATATCCCAAAACTCTTCAGGAATAAATGCTTTAATTTCACGTTCGCGTTCAACTAATAAACGCACTGCAACAGATTGCACTCGACCCGCTGATAAACCACGCGCTACTTTAGCCCATAATAGGGGCGATACCATAAAGCCAACAACACGGTCTAAGAAGCGACGGGTCTGCTGTGCATAAACCATGTCGGTGTTTAACTCACCTGGGGTTTCGAATGCTTGTTGTATTGCATTTTTAGTGATTTCGTTAAAAACAACACGCTTATATTTTTCTGGCTCGCCACCAATTATTTCTTGAAGGTGCCAAGCAATAGCTTCCCCTTCTCTATCCAAATCCGTTGCGAGATAGATTTGATCAGCATTTTGGGCAAGCTTTTGTAATTCTTGAACAACCTTTTCTTTACCCGGCAATATTTCGTAATGTGGCTCCCATCCTTTTTCAGGATCGATGCCCATTCGCGCGACTAAGTTAGTATAGTCACGTTGCTGTTTATACGCTGCTTTCTCATCAGGTGGCATTTTACGCACCTCAGCAGGCGTTTTGCTTGCTGGTGCTTTGTTTTTGCCAGAACCCGAAGTAGGTAAATCTCGTACGTGTCCAATACTGGACTTAACGATAAAATCATTACCTAAGTATTTATTAATTGTTTTAGCCTTAGCAGGTGACTCTACAATTACTAGCGATTTGCCCATAGTTGCCTATTTCTAACCTAGTTTTTTAAATGTGTTTAGCCGACTCATGCGGCGCGAATATTTATAGGTATATCTACAAACACTAGTTCTTACAAGCTTTTAATACAAACTTTTCAGTATTTACTGAATAAACAAACAATTTCTGTTGTAAATTTAATCAAACCAGTGCTTTTTGAATAATTGATGTGGAATATATAGAATAGAAACAAAAATGCCAACCTTATTGGTTGGCATTTTCTATGCTTTATTAATTTTAAACCTTAGGCTCGTCTAAAATCGACATCACGGTATATTGAGTTTTCACCCCACCAGGGGTCACAAATTCGATGTATAAAAAGCCAGAATCAACATCATTTGGCTCAGCCTCTTTTGTAATATTTACTGAAACAGAGATAGGCACTTGTTGCGCAGTATTCACAACGGTGTAATCTGTTAACCCTCTTAACACACCATTATCGGCACTGACAGTAACTGTAGTACCTGCAGGCAATGGATTGTTATAAATATCACTGAAGAAAATAGTCACTGAAATCGCGCTGTAAGGTGTGGAATTGCTAATATCAATAAGGTTTATGTCACACATACCCGCCATATCGGAAGCTTCTAAGCGAATACCATCACTTAAACTACAGTCATCTAAAGCCGTTACAGCTCTAATGAAAGGTGTACTTCCAGACATCACTAACTCTGAGCGATCGCGTACATTTACTGTTTCACGCGTACATGCATTTGCAGTAAGCGCCTCGTCACTACATAACAAACCATTGTAAATGCCATCGCCGGAATCAAACTGACCATTATTTAGTGCACCAGAGCGCTCCACATACCACTCATCCTCACCGCCATTAGAATTTACTGGGTTTGCAGGTGCGGGTAGATTTCCGTCAAAAATACCATTTTCATTAAAATCTATAAATGCTTCAGGTAAATCTTGTAATGTAGAATCAAACTCGTTTTGATTAAATTCACCGTTAGCAGATACATCATTAAATGATTCTTCACCCACTGAGTATGCTAACAAGCTTACACGCCCACCTAATGGATAATCTATTGGCGCATTACTTGGCGCATCCGCAAGTGATATCGGGTTACCACTACTATCAAAATAGGTAATTAGATTGCCGTTTGCGTCTAGTTGTGACTCTCTGATACCTAATGTACAAGGTGCTGCTTGACCAAAGTAACGGTCGCACTTATCAGCAACAGTATTCTTGTATTTGATATCACTATATGGAATTGGGTTTTGGCTTCGCCACTGCGCTTTACACACACCATCTATGGTGCGACAAAGTAATAAAGGTGTAAATTGTTGATCATCTATTGTGCCTACTGCACCACCTTCGCTGGCTATATAAATTGCCGTGTTATCAGGAACAAAATTATTAAAGTGATCGGCTGCAAATACAGTTAAGTCTGTTGTCACCCCGGCTTCATTTAATGACTCGGTATTAAATGTTTGCACTGCAAGCGTAAAACTGTCTTGATCTGGCACACCAGTGGTAATGGTTATGTCATTTGACACAATAGAGATCACATTATTTTGTGATGTGTCGCCAGCCTCAACTTGATGTGATGCAATAACAGATAAAACTCCTGCGGCTCTTCCTGAGCGGACATTTACAGTTACTAAACCTTCGTTATTGGTAAACTGAAATGCACTGTCTAGCAACGCGCCGCCGGGGTTTTGCGAAAGAGCAAAATCAATCTGCTTTTGACCAACAGGGTTACCATTAATATCTAAAAGTTTAAAGGTAAGCTCTGAGTTTTCAGTGAGAGTCTGACCGCCAGCTCCTTTAATAGCTAACACTTGATTGGTCACACCCATAAACGCGATTGAACCCGTTTGAGCGGCAGCTACATTAATATTAATTGTTTTAGTGGCAACGTTGCCACCGGTAACCACGGTTGCTGTAATCGTATCTATACCATTACAACCATCCGCTTTATAAGTTGCGCTTGCCGTGCCGCCAATGCTAGTTACCACACTATCGATAGTGGCTCTAGGAGTAGATTCTTCTGCACATGCCGAGTTAAATTGTACTTCAAGTGGAGTGGTGAATAAGTTATTGCTGCCATCTACAATCTGAGCGGTAATAATAGTAGTAGAACCTGCAGACAACACATCACCAGTTGCAATACCCGCGCTTAAATTGACATTTACTTGAACAGCGTTAATTTCAAATAAAGCACTCGCAACGCCGCCCTGAGCGGTTAACTCAACTTGGCCAACACCTGAGCTGCTGCCAGGCAATAAATTCAAAATAGCAACACCAAACGCATCCGTTTTAGCCGTTAAGCTTTCAGGTAATAAAATACCTAGCGTTGTTGTCGCTTGAACAAGTACATTACTTGCTGGCGTATTACTGCCAGGTTTGGTGATTTTTGCGTATACAATAGCTTGTTGCCCGAGTAAATTACTATTTTGAGAACATTCAGATGGATCAAGCTCTATAGAATCTCTGTCTATATTTAACCAGCTATCAGGGCAGTTTTGTAAAATTTTAATGTCAATATTTGCGGTTGAGTCATTCGATTGAGGCTCATCACCTGCCGTGTAAAAGCCAAGTTTACTTGTGGCATCTTCGTAACTTGCAACAATGGTTCCTGCTCCTTCAACACTACCCGCGCTAAGCTCGATAGTTGCAACACCGCTGGAATTTGTTAAAGCGCTACCTGTAGCCGGTATAAAAGAACCCAGTGTTGTGGTAAAGCTTACCTCTTGACGCACAACAGGTTGACCATCACTTCCGGTTACCGTTGCAACCACCTCTAGCGGGTTATCAGCAGTAACAATTCTATCTTCAAAATCAAGTTCAACTTGAATTGCTTGTTCGACAACGTCTCCACCGGTGCCTCCAGTATCACCGCCAACGGTTCCACTTTCTTTTTCCAGTGAGCCACCACCGCCACAGGCTATGAGTAATGTGCTGAGCCATATAATGCTGAGCAAACGAGTTAAAGGCATAGGTTTCTCCGTTGCGCTATTACTAAGTTAAACTTATTTACTTAATGTTAACCTATAACTTAGTCTAAAATCTCAGTTTTTTACTCCTTTTTTTGATAAAAATTTTTAAAAAGTTGACGTTTTTTCTGTAAAAAAAATTACATGCTGTTAGTCTATGCCAAATTTATAAAAAATAGATTGGAAATATGTCTAAAATCCGTTCAATGAGTTTAACTACTCGCATCATGATTGGTATGGTGCTTGGTGTTGCAGTAGGCTTTATATTTCAGGCTATATTAGCTGGTGAAGACGATTACCTAATTCCTCTTGGGTTATTCTCTTTGCCAATTAAAGCCTTTTTTGTTGATGGCCTTTTCCATGTAGGTGGGCAAATATTTATAGCCAGTTTGAAAATGCTGGTTGTGCCTTTAGTATTTGTATCGCTGGTATGTGGTACCTGCAGTTTAAGCGATCCGAAGAAACTAGGCCGTTTAGGCGGTAAATCAATTGGTTTATACTTAGTTACAACGGCAATAGCGATTACAGTCGCGATTACCTTAGCGTTACTATTTAACCCAGGTGAAGGCATTGGGTTACCCTCTCAAGCAAGTTATGATGCCAAAGAAGCGCCTACTTTAGCTCGCGTAATTATTGATATGTTCCCTACCAACCCTTTTGAAGCAATGGCAAAGGGCAACATGTTACAAGTAATTGTGTTTGCTCTATTATTCGGTATTGCAATGGCACTTAGCGGAAAAGCAGGTAAACGTGTCGCTACTGTATTTGAAGACTTAAACACCGTTATCTTAAAACTGGTTACTTTGCTAATGAACATTGCCCCTTACGGCGTATTTTTCTTAATGGCTAAATTGTTCACTACCATTGAACTAAACTTAATTGTGAGTTTAGCTAAGTACTTTGGCGTGGTTGTATTAGCCTTATTACTACACGCATTTGTAAACTACACCCTACTGCTAAAAATACTCACGGGTCTAAACCCGCTCACTTTCTTGGCTAAAATGAAGCACACTTGTTTATTTGCTTTTAGTACCTCAAGTTCAAGCGCGACTATGCCTATTACACTTGAAACGGCAACTAAAAAGCTTGGCGCTAATAATTCGGTCGCTTCGTTTACTATTCCGCTTGGTGCAACCATTAACATGGATGGCACCGCAATTATGCAAGGTGTGGCTACGGTATTTATCGCTCAGGTATTTAGTGTTGACTTAACTATTTCTGATTACTTAATGGTGATACTAACTGCAACGCTTGCCTCTGTTGGTACGGCGGGTGTACCTGGTGTTGGTTTAATTATGCTAGCCATGGTACTTAACCAAGTTGGCTTACCTGTTGAGGGCATCGCCATTATTATTGGTGTAGACAGATTGCTTGATATGACCCGTACAGCAGTAAACGTAACGGGTGACTGTATGGTTACGTGTGTCGTCGCTAAAAGCGAAGGTGAACTAGATGAAAGTATCTTTAACGACCCAAATGCAGCAAAAGATTTAGAGGACTACCACAAATCTATTGATTAGTATTTCTGACAATAGTCATAAAAAAAGCCTTGCTACTTCGTTAAGTAACAAGGCTTTTTTGTTGGGTTTGAGTGATTAAATTATTAAGGGTTTAACGCCTTAAACTTTGACATTAAACTTACACCCGCTTTATTCACACCATGGCTCAAACCCATTGCCAGCTTGTCACTTAATCCTTTTTTAATCTTGTATTGCACTTTATAAATTTGATATTGCTGTTGTTGCTCTAACAACGCATCATCGCTGGTTTTAATAGTATCGACTAACCCTTTTTCAATTGCTTGGGTTGCAAACCAATGTTCACCCGTTGCCACTAAATCCATATTTAAACTTGGGCGCTGAGTGCTCACAAAAGTTTTAAACAATACATGAGTTTGCTCTATCTCTTCGCGGAACTTTTCACGGGCTTTATCGGTATTTTCACCAAATAAAGTTAACGTGCGTTTAAATTCACCCGCCGTAATTTGCTCAAACTCGACATCATTTTTCTTTAAAATTTTATTAAAATTTGGAATTTGTGCAATAACACCAATAGAGCCAACAATTGCAAACGGTGCTGCAATAATATGATCAGCCACACAAGCCATCATGTAACCACCACTGGCGGCGACTTTATCTATTGATACAGTCAACTCAATACCGGCTGACTTTAAACGTTGTAATTGTGATGCGGCTAAACCATAGCCATGTACCACGCCACCACCACTTTCAAGGCGAACTAACACTTTATCTTTTTTTGCATCCGCTATCGAAATTATCGCGGTCACTTCTTCGCGCAAGCTTTCTACTTCATGTGCGTCCATACTGCCTTTAAAGTCAATAACATAGAGTCGTGATTTAGGCGCTTCTTTGTCCGCTTTTTTTTGCTCTGCTTTTTGTTGTTTTTGATAGGCTTTTAACTCTTTTTTACCTAGCGTATTATTTAAAAAGCTTTCTTTTATATTGGTCAGCTGCTCTGATAGGTCATCAATTTCAATCTCACCTTTTTTCGCTTTTGGCTTAACAGCCGAGCTTACAATTAAGGTTAAAATCACAGCAATAGCAATAACAAAGGTAATGGTTTTTGCAAAAAATAAGCCGTACTCGTATAAAAATTCCAACTGTGTTCTCCGTTTATAAATTTCAGCCAATTTAGCATGCTTTAAAATAAAAAAAAGCCACTATACAGTGGCTTTTTAGACTTAATTGAGTGGTTGATTATTAATTAGTCACAATGTCAGTATCTGATACAGATAATAAACGTCCACGCGATGCTAGATAAGTTGCAATTTGCAATTGCATTTCTGCATTAGCTGCGGCGCTGCCCGCTGCTGTAGACGACTGTCTTTCATCTTGCGCCGGTGTCAATACCGAGCCATGATGACCTGTGTTAAATTTAACTAAATAGCTAGCGCCCATCTCTGTTGGTGCTTGAGTTGTACTCACTGTTTCTAACCCCATAAAGTTAGCTAGAGGTAGTGTACCTGCAATTGGATTGTTAGCAGTCATCGGCGGAATAACTTGGTCTGGCTTGTTACTATCAGTACCATCACCAACAACAACATTCATATACACAGGTGTTTCTAGTGCTTTAACCGTTGCTGCATAGTTAGTCGGGTCGCCACTATCCAATGCGGTTTGAGCTGCAAATACAAACTGCGTCATCACGCCCTTAATGTTAGCCAATTTATCAGCTTCTCCCGCCATCGTTAGCGATGCTGCAAATTCATTAAAGCCACAGCTTAAGAAGTCCTGCATGTCTGGTAACAAGGCGCCACAGTTTGATAACGCACCAGCATTTAAGAATGCATTAAACTCGTCAGCTTCAGCAGTTCCAGCTTGAGAAAGTACAGAGCCTTGAATAAATGGACCAAACGCGGCTGACTCTAATAAGAAGCTAGCAATACCGCCACCGCCGCTTGCCAATGCAACAGCATTAACTTTAAAGAGTGGGTCTACTTGATCAGCCAATGGGCTATTCGCTTGTGCAATAAATGCAGGCGCTACAATTGAGCCCAGTGAATGGCCAATATAAGATACATCTCTAGAATTGAGTGAACTATCACCACTGAAGTTTAAGCCTAAACGTAAACCAAGTAAGTCAGCACTTGACTGGCGTAAGCTGTCTCTAGCGACCAATAACGAGCTTAGGTTCATGTAACTAAGTACAGAGCCTGATGTTGCGTTAAAGTCATCTGTGCCATCAACATCAACATCTATTCCACGCTCGCCATGACGAGGATGGTCAATTGCAACCGTTGCAAAGCCTTGCAATGAAAGCTGCGCTGTTAGCGTTAACATGCTTTCTTTTTGTGTGGTAATACCGTGTTGCATAATAACCACTGGCCAGCCATTTTCTGGCATAGCAGCAAAAGGCTCTAAACCTAAGCCTGTTCGGTACGCATTAACAACCGGTAAAATCGGTTTGGTAATTTGTACTGGCACATTTTCCATACTTTGCATTTTAGGAAGTGAGTTATATTTAGTTAAGTGTTTAGTGCTATCAAGCCCTAAGTCACGAAGCTGTCCATCACTCAAAGCAGCACACATCGCATCGTTAGTGCTAATGGGATCAGTTGGGAACGCTTCACCCGCTTGCGCTTTGTAACCTAAAATAGCAACGGCACTGTCACACATACCTTGCCAGTAAGTATCATTTAAATCACTGATTTCTTTACCCGTAGGTGTACCTAAATACATAGGTAGCTGGATGCTGCCTTTTTGATACTGTGCTACTTGGAATACGTCAGGCACCGTTACACCTTGTATTGCAAACGCTTGTTGTACATTAGCCATAGGCTGTGTTGGAATTTGCAACGCAGGCGTTGGAATTGTTGGCTCTGTTAAGCTTGCTGCTAAAACCTTTTTAATCGTGCCAAGCACAGGACCTGCTGATTGCATTGTCATGGCAGCTGAGTAAATGATATCGTCTTTGGTGATATTTCCTGAGCTTACCACTACGTTTTCGTAGCTGTTAACAGCCCCTTGCAGCGCAAGTTGTGATGGCGTTACTAACGGCGCTTCTTGTTTAACAGTCGCATATGTTGATGATGGCTCAATTGAGCGACCTTCTGAATCTTTAAGCCCAGTCGTTAATACATTAATGTACGAGCTACCAGCCTTAAATGGCTTAAGTGGAATAATTGCAACCGCGTCTCCAGAGCCTTGTGTAACAAAATCAACACCAAAGGTTAATTCGCCCACTAATTTACATGCAGCACCGGCTGGTGCTTGTGAGCATTCGGCATCTGTTAGGCTTGCACCCATGATCACTTCAAAAATACGTACTGAGCCTGGTGAAGCTGCAGACGTTTCATCTAGGCTAATGCCCGGTGGAAACGTTAAATCTATTTTAAAAGGAACTTGCGTAGACCAGCCATCAAGTGCCCCTAGTGCAAGTTGCGGATCCGCATACGCAGCGCGAGGGATAGAAACATTTTCGTCATTTAGCTCACCAGGAATGTTTAATGTGCCATCGCGCGTACCGCTCATCAATAAATCATTAGGAACCGAAATTACACCATTTGCAGGGTCAAATTTTACCGTAGCTTTTGGAATAACTGTAACTGAATCGTTTTTAACATCTTCTAACGTTTCTCCGCCGCCACAGCCTGCTAATGCAGCTGCAACTGAGAGCGAGAGTAGCATTTTTTTCATAGTGTTCTCCGCACAAATCTTATTTTTATAGTGTGTTTATAGCCAGTGTAATTAAGTTAAAATAATGTAGCTAGTATATTAATGAGACATTAGACCAGTTAAACTTAACGTAAACTTTCTAGTTTCGCCACCTAAATTTGTAATAAATTCGATTACTTGTCGATTTGCTATGTTAAAATCAAAAAAAATTTAAACATTGGTACTTTTATGCATACCTATCAAGCAACTGAAAACGCACTTAAAGACAAAGTAATTTTGATAACAGGCGCAGGTGATGGTATCGGCCGTGTTGCAGCAATTACTTATGCTAAACATGGTGCAACCGTTATTTTATTAGGAAAAACAACTAATAAACTAGAATGTGTGTATGACGAAATCGTCAATGCAGGCTACCCACAGCCAGCGATTGTGCCTATGGACTTAAAAGGTGCAACTAAACAAAACTACCGCGACCTTGCTGCAACTATCGAGAGCCAATTTGGCCGCCTTGATGGACTATTAAATAACGCGGGTATTTTAGGTACTTTAGGGCCGTTGGAGCACTTTTGTTCATCAACATTCGAAAATGTAATGAAAGTAAACGTAACTGCACAAGCGATGATCACCAAAGCGTTGTTCCCTGTAATGCGTAAGTCAAAAAGTGCTTCAGTGGTATTTACCTCATCGGGTGTAGGTCGTAAAGGAAGAGAATTTTGGGGACCTTACGCTATTTCTAAGTTTGCGGTAGAGGGTATGATGCAAACATGGGCGTGTGAAGTTGAAAAAACGCCAATCCGTGTTAACTGCATCAATCCAGGCGCAACACGTACATCAATGCGTGCAAGTGCATTTCCAGGTGAAGATCGTGATTTACTAGCAACACCTGAAGATTTAATGCCAACTTACCTGTATTTAATGAGTGATGACTCAAAAAATATCAATGGCCAATCGTTAGACGCACAAGCTAAAAAGTAATATTTAGTTTTAAACGTAAAAAAGCCGCTATAAAAAGCGGCTTTGTTGTTTTATGCTTTAATTACTTACGTTTAGTCGGTTTTACACGTTGATTGTGCTTTTTAACCGCCTTGCGAATTTGGTTTATTTTAGCGCGCTTGTCTTTACGCTTTTCAGGAATAACCGACAGCTTAGTTTGTGTTTCTTTGCCAAGCTTTACTGTTTTACGTAAATAGTTAACCGTATCTAAATCATACTCAATCCAGCCACCTTGCGGTACACGCTTATCAAGCTCTAATTTACCGTAACGAATACGAATAAGACGTGATACTTCCACATCTTGTGATTGCCATAAACGACGCACTTCACGGTTACGACCTTCGTTAAGCGTTACATTATACCAACGATTAATACCTTCACCGCCCATAGGCTTGATACCAGTGAACTTTGCGGGGCCATCTTCAAGTTCTACGCCACGCAGTAAGTTTTTCATTGTTTCGTCAGTGACTTCACCAAATACACGTGCTGAATATTCGCGTTCAACTTCATAGCTTGGGTGCATTAAGCGGTTTGCCAATTCACCGTCATTGGTAAACAGCATTAGGCCTGAGGTATTCACGTCTAATCGGCCTACTGCTATCCAGCGATCGCCATCAATACGAGGTAAGCGGTCAAAAACGGTTCTACGGCCTTCAGGGTCTTTACGCGTACTTAACTCGCCTTCTGGTTTGTTATACATAATTACACGACAAATTCTGTCTGCTTTTTCCTCTATTTTAACGGTATGGCCGTCAACACGAATTAAATCGGTTTCTTCAACCCTGTCGCCTAACTTAGCTACTTTACCATTTACACTCACACGATTTGCATCAATGTATTTTTCCATTTCACGGCGTGAGCCTACACCTGCACGGGCTAGGACTTTTTGTAACTTTTCACCTTGTATACTCATTCGGATGGTTCTCTCACAGAAGGATCACTTAATAACTGGGTAATTTTACTTTGCTGTTGCTCTGGCAATGCGGGTAAATCATGAAGTCCCGTTATCGAAAAATAATCTAAAAATTGTTTAGTCGTTGCATAAAGTGCCGGTTTACCGGGTACTTCTTTATGCCCAACTACTTTAATCCACTCTCTTTCAAGCAGAGTTTTAATAATATTTGAGCCAGTTGCTACACCCCGCACTTGCTCAATTTCACCACGGGTAATGGGTTGCTTGTATGCAATTAACGACAGGGTTTCGAGTAAAGCTCTCGAGTATTTAGGGGCACGTTCTTGCCATAAATTACTCAACCATGGGCTTAAACTACTGCACGCTTGAAAACGATAGCCACTGCCTACTTCAACTAAACGTATTCCACGCGTCTGATAGTGAACTTGAATGGCCTCTACAGCATCATTAATGCGCGCCATAGAAATTGCTAAGTCGTTTAAAACCGTGTCCTTAAGATGACGTTTTGATACGGGTTTGCCTGCCACAAAAATCGCCGCTTCAATGATTTCAATTAATTGTTCATCACTAATTCGCCGACCAACCATAATCACTCTAAAGTTAATAAAAACACACAGCCATCTATTATGACAGAACAACGGCAAACTAGGAAAACATATTAATAAAATAACATTTTATAGGTATAAAAAAGCCAGTGAAAAACACTGGCTTGGTATCAAGTGTATTTAATAATGTAATTTAGCTATTTTTAAATTGCTCAAGTGCATCGTCCTCTGCAACAGAATCACCATGCTTTTTGATATAGCTATTAAACTCTTTTTTACTTACTCGTTTATCTTTATTGCTGTCCATGTAACCAAAATGATTTGAAATATCATCATCGTCAGCTTCAGAAACTGAAATAAAACCGTTGCTATCATTATCTAAGCTTTTAAAGTCATTTTCTATTTTATCAAACTTCGCAATATCAGCCTTAAATGCAGACTCACTCACTTCACTATCTGTAGCAACTTTCCCAGCATTTAGCTGCATATAAGCATCATATTCATTACGGCTTATTTGATTATCCATATTTGTATCTATATTTGAAAAGTGCTGCCAAATACTATCATCGTCGGCTTCTGTTTTAGAAATAAAGCCATCGCTGTCGTTATCTAAGCTTGCAAAATCACTGTCGATTTTTTCTAAACCTTGATTTGAAGAACAAGCGGCTAAACTCAATGCGGCTAAAATAGTAGAAGCTATCGTTAATTTTTTCATCAGACGTATCCTTGTATTAATAAATTTCAAATCTAGTAATACAAATACGATGCCAAAAAAAATAAACTATTAAAATCAAACAATTAACCAAGAACAACTTCTATTACGATATTTAATAATGCAATTTTTGCAAGCTACTCTGGTAATTTTTGCAAAAAAAAGCTCGGTAAGAACCGAGCTATTTATATCTAATACGGTAATTTAGATTGCAGCGTTTTGGTAACGCTTAACAAAATCAGTAACGCTTTGGCCATTACACTTTAATGAATTTAAGTTACCAATTTGCTTACGTACTGGTTGTAAGCCTTGCTTTAATGCAGTCATACATAACTGTGTTTCTTGGTGTGAATCTTTTGCAAATACTTCTACTTTAGACACAACTGATTGCGTTGCTGCTTCTTTTTTTGCAATGTCACGGATGTCTTGACCGTTACATAGGATACTTTTTGAATAACGCGATAAATATACACCGTGCTTTGCTGCCATTTTACGAGCAGCAGAAAACCCCTCATTGGCGCTTACTACACATAAGTTAGACTCTAATTTGTTGTCTTGGCTGTAATACGTATTGCTTTGCGCAGTAGCAGTTACAGAAACAAAAAGAGAGGCGGCTAAAAGTAATTGAGTTTTCATCAGGTAGTCCTATTTGAACGAGTTAAACAAACGATTTTTGCGCATTATATAGACAACTTTTAACATATCAATTGAATATTTTATTTATTTTATTATTTAATATTGCATTTACAATGTTTAAACATTAAGCAAAAATTGATCAACATTTGTGCAGCTATTTTCTCGTTTCAGTCATGTTATGTCGCTCCAAATACTGATACAATTTAGCTAACAATGAAAATAAATTTGAAGGTAAACTTTATGAAAGTGATTTCTTTTAATATCAATGGCCTGCGTGCTCGCCTACATCAGTTACAAGCTATTATTGATAAACACCAGCCAGATATTATTGGTCTTCAAGAGATAAAAGTGCACGATGAAGCATTTCCGCTAGACGATGTACAAAAAATGGGTTACCACGTTTATTTTCATGGACAAAAAGCGCATTACGGTGTGGCAATGTTATGCAAAAAAGAGCCTAAGTCGGTATTAAAAGGCTTTTCCACCGACACAGATGAGTCGCAAAAGCGAATGATCAGCGTTACCGTAGAGCAAGAAAATGACCGTGACCTACATGTCATGAATGGCTACTTCCCGCAAGGCGATAATATCAACCACGAAACTAAATTCCCTTATAAACGTCAATTTTATCAAGACTTAATGACTCACCTAAATAGTCATTACACGCCTGATCAAGATGTAATTGTAATGGGCGATATTAATATCTCTCCAACCGATTTAGATATTGGTATTGGTGAGGTAAACGCAAAACGCTGGTTAAAAACCGGAAAATGTTCATTTCAACCCGTTGAGCGTGAATGGCTAGCAACGTTATTAAACTGGGGCTTTAAAGACACCTTTAGGGAGCAAAACCCAGAAACTAACGATCAATACTCATGGTTTGACTACCGCTCTAAGGGTTTTGTTGATAATCGTGGACTAAGGATTGATGTGGTTCTGGCAACGCATGACTTAGCAGCTCGCTGTATCGACACCGGTATAGATTACGAATTACGTGCTATCGACAAGCCTTCAGATCATGCGCCTATTTGGTCTGAGTTTAATTAACGATTATGCTAAGTGTGCAATTACAGGCATTACTGTGGATTGGTGTTATTGTTATTGGCTTTTTAAGTGTTAATAAATCAACATACGCCAATTTATTTAATACGCCAGCAAGGCAAACAGGTGTGTTTGCCTGCGCGCTGGTGCTCGCTTTACTATGGCGTATAAAAGCCGGTATTTTACCTGGTCTTGATCTTCATATACTGGGCATTACTGCTGTTACGCTGATTTTAGGCTGGCGTCTGGCTATTTTAAGTTGTGTATTAGCAACAGCCCTGCTAACTGCTTTTGGACAAATAGCATTCGAGCTGATTGCGGTAAAATTACTAATAAGTGCGTTTATTCCAGTATTATTAAGCTACATTGTATTTATGCTTTGTTACCACTACTTAGCGCGGCACTTTTTTATCTATATATTTGTTTGTAGCTTTTTAACGGCTGGTGTCGTTGCTTGCGTTAACATTATACTCGGGGGTGTTTTTTATTACGCAATTGGCGAATATAATTGGCATCAGCTAACAGAAAACTACATTTATCTCAGTCCTATTTTAGCGTTTCCTGAAGCAATGCTAAACGGTATGGCAATAACTGTTATGATCACCTATCGCCCGCACTGGGTAAAAACTTTTTTTGATAAGGACTATTTAGGCTCATGAGTCTTCATTACCATTGCCCTATTTGCAAACTTCCATTGGCACTTAATGAAAAAACATTACGCTGTGATAATAACCACAGCTTTGATTTTGCCAAAGAAGGCTATGTAAACTTACTCCCCGTGCAAAATAAAAACTCTAAACAGCCCGGTGACTCTTTAGAAATGGTACAAGCAAGGCGTTCTTTTTTAGAGCAAGGCCATTATGCATTTTTACAGACAGCCTTAGCTAATTTAGTCAGACCGCTCAATGCAAATATAGTGATTGATTTAGGGTGTGGCGAGGGGTTTTACACCCATGCTATAGCAAATAACACGCAAGCTACTGTTTATGGTGTTGATATATCTAAGTCGGCGGTAAAATACGCAGCAAAACGATACAAACAATGTCAATTTAGCGTGGCATCAATAAGCCACGCGCCCTTTAATGATCACCTTGCTGATGTGTTAATTAGCGTGTTTGCCCCTTTGTTTGACGATGAACTTTCTCGCCTTGTTAAAGAGGATGGCTGTTTAGTGGTGGCAAGCCCTGGGCCTATGCACCTCAAAGAGTTGAAAAAATATATCTATAATACGGTAAATGAACATACTGAAGTGGCTACGCCAACAGGCTTTAAACAATCATCGCAACAGCTCATTACAGAGCAAGTGTCACTCACATTTAGCGACGTAAGAAATTTAATAATGATGACACCCTTTGCATGGAAGTTCAGACCCGAGCATTGGCAGGCACTTGAACAAAAACAGCATCATAAGGTTACCTTGTCATTTTATATTAGCCAGTTTGTTAAAACTGCTCTTTAGTAAAGGTTTTATCCATTTTATCAAACATGTCTTTTAACAATTCAGCAAGCTCCAAATAGCGGGGCTTGTTTTTCCCCATTTGTGCGTCGTAACCGTTGGCGATCATTTTTGCAAACAACTCGTTGTACCATTGCAGCATAGCGGGTTCTAATTCTGTTTGCGCACGTTTACCTAGCCATAAAAGCCCTTGTAACGGCAAGGAGATAAAAAATAGACTACTGGCAATAGCTTGAGGTAAAAAATCAGGGCCTAAATAATTAAGCTGAAAAAACAAAGTTAGCATGGCTAAAATAGGCATTACTGTAATCGCAAGCTCGGTTGCTCTGATCACTTTAAACTCGGCAAATAATGGCGCGACCTCTTTACGCATAGGCCATGTTTTAGCATAAGCGCGCCCTAATTGAACTTGTGATATCACACTTTTTTGCATTATAAATCCTCACAATCACGGCATTTAACACTTGTAAAAGCATCTTGCTTATAAAAGTGTAACACAACTCTCACTTTATCGGTAAAAATGCTTAATTTCATTAGTAAAACTCACAAAAAGCATAAATTATAGAAAGAATTCCACAAAGCCCTTTTAATAAAGTCAACTACACTTTAGTCTATACCCATTTAAGCTTACAATGCTTATATATCAACCAAGTGTACTGATTAATATTTAAATGGAAAATGAATCTATGCCAACTCTCCCAAAAAAACCAAACCATGTTTTGGTACTTAATTGTGGAAGCTCAAGTTTAAAGTTTGCAATTATTGATGCAAACACAGGAAAAGACATTATTTCAGGTTTAGCTGAGCGCCTAGGTGCAGATGCTCCCTCAATAAAATATAAATTTAAGGGAGAAAAGACCACCATTAAACTTGCTGCTAATCAGGCACACGCGCATGCCATTGATACGCTGGTTGATTTAATAAAAGATCACAATCTTGATGAGCAACTAGTTGCTGTTGGTCATCGTGTTGTGCATGGTGGTGAGCATTTTACCCAATCAGTATTAATTGACGAACGCGTTATTGCAGGTATCACGCAAGCAGCTACGCTAGCACCTTTGCATGGCCACGCTAACTTACTGGGTATTTCATCAGCGCAAGCATCATTTAAAAACTTACCGCAAGTAGCCGTGTTCGATACGGCATTTCATCAAACAATGGATGAAGTCGCTTATCTTTATGCCCTTCCTTATCAGCTTTATAAAGACTTTGGTGTTAGGCGCTATGGTTTTCATGGCACCAGCCATTTTTATGTGGCAGGGCAAACTGCGAAGTTGTTGGCACTTCCTATTGAAAACAGTAACTTTATTAGCGCTCACTTAGGCAACGGCTGTTCAGTGTGTGCGATTAAAAATGGCAAAAGTGTTGATACCAGTATGGGGTTAACCCCGCTTGAAGGGCTTGTTATGGGTACGCGCTGTGGCGACATTGATCCGGGCCTATTTAACTTTTTAACCACGCAACTCGATTACACTGCTCAGCAAATTGATGACTTACTCAATCAAAAAAGTGGTTTATTAGGCATAAGCGAGTTGTCTAACGATTGTCGCACCATAGAAGAAGCCGCTATTGCAGGCAACCAGCAAGCTATGCTGGCTCTTAATATGTTTTGTTACCGCCTCGCAAAACAAATAGCCGCTTACATGGTCCCGCTGCAACAGCTAGACGCAGTTATTTTTACCGGCGGTATTGGCGAAAATTCCGATATTATCCGTGATAAAGTACTTAAACAATTGGCCTTTTTAGGTATTAATTTAGACCCACAAGCAAACCTTGATGCACGTTTTGGCCAAGCTGGGTTAATTAGTACAGCTGATTCACGTAGCAAAGCGGTTGTTATGCCCACAAACGAAGAATGGGTGATCGCACTTGATGCCGCAAACATCACCAAGGAGTTATAATATGGCTCGTCGTATTATGTTGATCCCCGTTTCTACTGGGGTTGGTTTAACCTCAGTATCGGTGGGTTTGGTAAGGGCGCTGGAACAGAAAACTGTTAAAGTTAATTTTTTTAAACCTATAGCCCAACCACGCGCGGGTGAAACAGGCCCAGAAAAGTCAACACAAATTGTTACCCAAGGCTCACCTATTGATCCACCTACGTCATTTGCGCTGGATTACGCCGAGCAAATGATTGGCGATGGCAAAGGCGATGACCTGCTAGAAGAAATTGTAGAGCGTTTTCAAAGTAAAATTAACGATGATGAAGTGGCTATTATTGAAGGCATGGTGCCTACCCGTCGCCAACCATATGCGGGGAGAGTAAATCGCGAAATCGCACAAACTTTAGGGGCCGATATCGTTTTTGTACTTACCCCTGGCAATTACAACATTACTCAAATTGAAGACCGACTTGAAATAGCCGCTGGCAATTATGGTGGCATTGACCACCCTCGCGTGCTTGGCTGTATTTTTAATAAAGTAAACGCCCCCCTTGATGAGGAAGGTCGAGCTCGCGCCGATTTAGTCGATACCTATAAGCCAGAAGCGCTTGATAACGAATTAAACCGCTTAGCTTCTTTACCTATTTTTAGAAAAAACCCGTTTATGTTACTCGGCGCTATTCCGTGGGATTTTGAACTGGTTGCCCCACGTGTTAAAGATTTAAGTGCCTATTTAAAAGCCACTATTATCAACGAAGGCGATATGGTGCACCGCCGACTCAGACGAATTACATTTTGTGCCCGCACGGTATCCAATATTTTAAATTATTTTACGCCAGGTGCGTTATTGGTAACCCCAGGCGATCGCTCAGATATACTCGTTGCAGCTTGCTTATCGGCCATGAATGGCACAAAACTAGGTGCAATTTTACTTACCGGTGGTTTTGAACCTGAGCCGCGCATTATGGCGCTATGCGAACAAGCTATGCAAACTGGTCTGCCAATTTTGGCAACCGAGGGCGATACCTGGCGCACTTCTTTATTGCTGCATAACTTTAACCTAGAAGTGCCTAGCGACGATGAACAACGCATAGAAAAAGTAAAAGATCATAACGCTGCACATATCGATTCTGATTGGCTGGACACATTAGCAAAAAGTGTGGGAAAAACCCGCAAGTTATCCCCCCCGGCCTTTAGGTATTTATTAACCGATAAAGCCCGTAAAGCGGATAAAACGATTGTGTTGCCTGAGGGTAACGAGCCTCGTACCATTAAAGCCGCTGCTATTTGTGGCCAGCGCGGCATTGCTAAAACAATTTTACTTGGCGATCGCGATGAAATATTTCGCATCGCGGAGCAACAAGGGATTGAACTGAACGAGCATGTGACTGTAATAGAGCCAAGTAGTATTATTAATGACTACGTAGCACCTATGGTTGAGATTCGTAAAAACAAAGGCTTAACTGACGTTATTGCAAAGGAACAACTGCAAGATAACGTGGTACTGGGCACCATGATGCTAGAGCAAGGAAAAGTAGATGGGCTGGTTTCAGGGGCAGTCAATACCACGGCTAATACTATTCGCCCGCCTTTACAGTTGATTAAAACCGCACCAGGTTCATCATTAGTCTCGTCGGTATTTTTTATGTTGCTTCCTGATCAAGTGCTTGTTTATGGTGACTGTGCTATTAACCCTGATCCTAATGCTGAACAACTAGCCGATATTGCAATTCAATCTGCCGATTCTGCTGCCGCATTTGGCATAGAACCTCGTGTAGCAATGATAAGTTACAGCACGGGTAATTCGGGCAGTGGCGCTGATGTAGAAAAAGTCCGCGAAGCAACAAAAATTGCCCAACAAAAGCGCCCAGATCTCATTATCGATGGGCCATTGCAATACGATGCGGCCATTATGGAAAGTGTAGCTATTAAAAAAGCGCCAGATAGCCCGGTTGCCGGTAAAGCAACCGTGTTTATTTTCCCTGATTTAAATACGGGTAATACCACCTACAAAGCAGTGCAACGAAGTGCCGATTTGATCAGTATTGGTCCTATGTTACAAGGGATGCGCAAACCTGTTAACGACTTAAGCCGTGGCGCATTAGTTGACGATATTGTGTATACCATTGCTTTAACAGCCATTCAGGCGGCGCAAGTAGAAGCGCTTAATTAAGGCCTGTAATTAACTTGCCCTTTTTATAGTCTAGCCATTTTTTATTTAATAATTAACTGGTTAGGCTATTTATACCTCACAACCCCCAAGCTTATCCACAGAAATTGTGGACAATTATTTTTTAGCTAATAAAAATATAGCACTGCCTAAACTTGAGCCTTTAATTTAGCTTCAATACTCTATACTATAAAGCTATTATCTTGCTGCTAGGGATGGGTTTTATGTCAAAACAAACACTACAATTACACAGCACTGTTTTATCAATTCATAGTTTAGCGCTTGATGCCGACATCCCTCCTGCCCTGTTAAAGCAACCATTATTTTTTATTTCAAAAACGCACGACGAACTCTCGGTCGTTTGCCCTGATGACTTTATAATTGATAGCCAAGATACAGAATCGAATTGGCAAGCATTAGAAGTAATTGGCCCATTAGGATTTTCGTTAACCGGTATTATGGCAAATATTTCAGGAGTATTAGCAAGAGCTGGCGTGTCAATTTTTTCAATTTCAACCTATGACACCGACTATATCTTAGTAAAAAAGCAAACAGTCAACAAAGCGATGGCTGCTCTTAGAGCCGATGGCTACAACGTGGTAACTTAATTAATAATGAAATCTGAAGACGTTAGCTATTTAACTAAAAATAAAATTGGCCGAAGCGCGATACAAATAACTAGCCCATTCAGTGGCAAAGTTATGCAGATGGACGCGCATCCTGAAGCTTTTTTCCGCTTTGGAACTTTAGGGCCAGGAATCATGGTCAGCTTAACTAGCCATAAAGTGTTAGCGCCATTTAATGGCACTTTATTACAAGTTAAAAGCGGCGGGTGCGAGTTTATTTTAAAAGCTAAAAATGGCTTAAAAGTATTAATAAACTTAGCTGTTCCTGATTCTCAAACTCTCACGCATACTCATATTGCTCAGCTTAATGGCAGCAAAATAACCAAAGGACAGCGCCTCGCTTACTTTGATTTGCGTGAACTCGATACGCCTATTTTAGCTAGCCTTATCATACTCAATGGCCACGACTTAGGCACTTTTCATTATTCTCACCCGCAGGTCAATGCTGGTGTAGATATCTTATTAACTATTATCAAAAAGAAGTAGGTTTATGATCACTCTCTATGGCATTAGCAACTGCGACACAATCAAAAAAGCAAAAAAATACCTAAGCGATAATGACATCGCGTTCACTTTCCATGACTATCGTAAAGATGGCGTTAATCATAATATGGTTAGCGATTTTGCAGAGCATATTGACTGGGAACAGCTTGTTAATAAACGTAGCACAACATACAGAGCGCTGTCGGATGAGCAAAAGCAAAGCTTAACTAAGCAAACTGCTATCGATATATTGGTTGAACAACCTGCAATGATTAAACGCCCTGTTCTTATTAATAACGGGCAATACCATTTAGGCTTTAAAGCAGCCCAGTACGATGAGATCTTTAAATAATGACCCATCCAGTAATTACCCTAGCCCAAGCCTTAATTCAGCGAGAGTCGGTTACACCTGAAGATGCCGGGTGCCAACATATGATGAATGAACGCCTAAGCGCCATTGGCTTTGATATTGAATCGCTCTTTTTTACTGACACGCTCAATACTTGGGCACGAAAAGGCACGCAATCACCGCATTTTTGTTTTGCCGGTCATACTGATGTGGTGCCCACTGGACCTGAAAAAAACTGGCAGCATCCGCCTTTTGCAGGCCTAATTGAAGACGGCTTATTACATGGCCGTGGCGCTGCCGACATGAAAGGCTCATTAGCAGCGATGATTGTGGCAACCGAACGCTTTGTGACTAAGCATCCAGATCACAAAGGTTCCATTTCGTTTTTAATTACCTCAGATGAAGAAGGCCCGTTTATTAACGGCACCACGCGCGTGATAGATACTTTAGAGGAGCGCGGTGAAAAAATAGACATGTGCCTTGTAGGTGAACCCTCTTCTCGCGATGTACTCGGTGATGTGGTTAAAAATGGCCGCCGTGGTTCACTCACGGGGTTTTTAACTATAAAAGGCGTGCAAGGTCATGTGGCCTATCCACATTTAGCACAAAACCCAATTCATTTAGCCACGCCAGCTTTAACCGAGTTAAGCCAAACTGTGTGGGATATGGGTAATGACTTTTTTCCAGCCACCAGCTTTCAAATCTCTAATATTAATGGCGGTACGGGCGCAGGCAATGTGATCCCTGGGGAGCTAGAGGTACAATTTAATTTTAGATTTAGTACCGAAGTTACTCATCAACAACTACAACAAAAAGTAAATGCCATTTTACAAAAACACAATTTAAATTATGAACTCAATTGGATTGTGAATGGCTTGCCGTTTTTAACCGATCACGGCCCATTGGTTGATGCCACCGTAGCCGCCATTAAATCGGTAACGGGGTTAACCACTAACTTAGAAACAACAGGTGGCACCTCAGATGGTCGTTTTATCGCACAAACGGGTGCTAAAGTTATTGAATTAGGGCCACGTAATGCCACTATTCATAAAGTGGACGAGTGTGTTAGCACCGACGACCTAATCGCGCTGGCCGATATTTACGAACAAATATTAGAGCACCTGTTAACTTAATGACTGCAAATAAAGAACTCATACAATGCATCACTGGCCAAAGTGATGCACATTTAGTTGCCATACAAAATCACTTTTTGCATGCCGATATTGTAAATGACTTTATTGCACTGCAAACTGCGGCTGCATCAGCAGGCTTTGATTTATGTATTGCATCAAGTTTTCGGGATTTTAACCGTCAATCCGCTATTTGGAACGCTAAATTTTCCGCTAAGCGGCCGGTATTAAACAAAGCGCAGCAACACGTTGATATTAATTCGCTCAGTGATATTGATAAATGCATTGCCATTATGCTTTATTCTGCGCTACCGGGGGCGAGTCGCCATCATTTAGGGACTGATTTAGATATTTACGATAAAAGCGCAGTGAGTGACGATTATGTTTTGCAATTGAGCCCTAATGAATATCAGCAAGGTGGGCCTTTTGCTAAACTAAGCCAATGGCTAGACACTCATCTAGCAGAATTTGGATTTTATCGACCTTACCAGTACGACTTGGGCGGGGTAGCTCCTGAGCTTTGGCATATTAGCCACATAGCGCAATCAGCGCAGCTTATTCGTCACCTTACGCCAGAAGTGTTGCACGACTGCATTAAAAACAGTGATTTATTAGGTAAAGACGCTATTTTAACCCACTTACCTGCATTGTATGAACGCTTTGTGATCAATGTAAGTCCACCAGCTAAGCAGTTTTAGTCTTTTTATTTAAAGTAAAAACTAATACCGCTAGTAAAATGATACTGCTGGGGAGCATAAATTGTACAGTTAATATCTCTGATAAAAACACTGCCCCTGCAATAGCCGCCAAAACGGGTACGCATAACTGCACTATGGCTGCATGCGTGCTCTTTAATAGTGGCATAGCCACATACCAAATACTGTACCCTACGCCAGATGCGATGGCACCTGAGGCTATTGCAAGTAACGCCCCTTCGATACGTATATTTTTAAGCTGGCTCATTCCCACCACAATTAAAATAGGTAGCACTAATAAACTACGAATAAAATTAAAGGCAGTGGCTCTTAGCGGCGACACACACGCCTTGCCACGAATACTGTAAATTCCCCACGCAATGCCACTTATACTCATTAATAATGCAGCCATCAACGGTGGTGCTGTCTGTGAGGGCACCATTAAGTAAACAAATGCAGCAAACGCCACTATAAATGCAAGCCATTGCACAGCACTTAAACGCTCTTGTTTATATATGCCCCAGCCAATCATTGTAAATTGCACCGCCGAGAATAAAATAAGCGCCCCCATACCGGTATCAAGCTCGATATAAGCAACAGAAAAACACAGCGCATATATCAATAAGCTAGCACTGCTTCGCCAACTGCCAGTATCGTTAATAATAGGATTACTTAACTGCGCTTTTTTATTTAACTGCCTAGTATAGAGCAGCATAATAATGGTCAAACACACTGCCCCGCTCAGTAACCTAATAACGGTAAAATTCCACGCATCAATGTAGCCTTGCGCCAACGCTAACCGACATAATAACGAATTTGCAGCAAAGGCAACTAACGCGATAATAGTAAACAGTGTTGCTTTCAAATTAATTCCTAACGTATTGATAAATATGTACCGTACTTATATACCGATTAAATTAACGTCCAATGTTGTAAACGTTACCATGGTTATTTTTTAAATGATAAAGTTTTTATTAAGGGTTTTTGTTCTATGTTTATACACTACGCTTTTTTACAATCTTTCACACTTGTATTTATTGGCAGTATGTTAACCTTACAGAATAAATAAGAAGGAGTGCGCGTGCGTCACATTTTAATTTTTAGTCTTTGCTTTATTGTAAGTGGTTGCAGCACCATTGGCTTTGACGATCTCTTTAATGATTACGCCACTAATACCACCCCTATTAGACAAGCCATTACGAATAATAATATTGAGAGTGCACGCTCCTTAATAAGCAAAAACAGCAAAACACACAGTAATTATTTACTGAGCCAATTAGAACAAGGCCGTATCGCGGATTTAGCCAACAACCCCGATAACGCACAAGTTCATTTTGAAACTGTCTATCAACAAATGCAATCTAAGCGCCAAGCTGCAAAAATACAAGTAAGTGCTGGGCTTGAGCAAAGTAATGCGCTGTTAACCAACGACTCAGCTATTGGTTATACACCGCCCGCCTACGAAATGAGTATGTTGCATAGCTACAAAGCACTCAATTATGTTTATAAACATGATATTGAAAGCGCCTTAGTTGAAATACGCCGTGCTAATAAAGTACAAGTTGATGAACTATTAAATAATCAAAGCGAATTTGATAATGCGGTTGCCCAAGCACAGCAACACTATCCCGATATGGATAACTTAATTCGCTCGGTTAAAAATGGCTTTCAAAATGCGTACACGTTTTATTTATCAGGGTTACTATATGAAACGGCAAAGCAAGGTGATGATGCCTACATAGACTATAAAAAAGCGCTCGAAATACAACCTAACAATCCGTATTTACAACACGATGTACTGCGTCTTGCTAAGCAGCAAGGTTTTGCCGATGACTATAACCAATTTAAACGCCAGTTTGGTGAAGTTAACAGCTTAGAAAAAAACCAAGGCGAAGTGGTTATATTATTCGAACAAGGCCTGATACCAAAACAACACGAATTTAAATTGCGACTACCCATTTATACTTCACAGGGAGACGCCCGCTTTTATAGTCTCGCCATGCCCATTTATATAAATAATGCCTATGAAAGCACCGTTAAAAACGTCAAAATTAATGACCACGTATTATCACTAAGCCCGCTAGTGCACTTAGAAGCACTGGCCGCTAAAACGTTAGAGCAGCAAGTTGCTGGGCGCGTATCGAGGCAAATATTGCGCTTAGTGGCGAAAGAAAAGCTGCGCGCTGAGCTTGCCCGCAGTGGCGGTGATGTGGGGAATATTTTAGCAAACTTATATAATCTTGCATCTGAGCAAGCCGATACCCGCAGCTGGCTTACCTTACCCAATCAAATTAGCCTTGCCCGCAGTGCAGTGGCTGCAGGCGAACATACCTTAAATGTTGGCTCAAAACCGCCAATAAATTTTACCGTTAGTAAGCAAAGGTTAACGTTAATCTACCTAACCTCTGTTAATAACTATTTTAACTCCCATGTAGTGCAACTTTAGGAGCCATCATGAAATACATACTCCCCATTATTGCGTTGTTTATGCTTAGCGCATGTAGCAGCCGACCTGTAACCTCAGGCATTGGAGTTGAACAAACTACCAACGCCTACAAAGAGCAGCTCAATGTTAACAATCTACAGTTAGCAAAAAAGCTATTAATTAGTGATGTAAAAACTCGTCAAACAAATAACCTAACCGCCGTGGTAGTCACCTTGGCAAGTACCTATAAAAAGTCACAATATTTACAGTATCAATTTAACTGGTTTGATAAAGATGGCTTTGTAATTAAAGGCAACCACTCGCCGTGGCAAGCCCTCACATTATTTGGCTTTGCTAAAACTCAGCTTGCAGGGCTCGCGCCTAGCCCTAATGCCGTTACTTTCTCTTTAGCTGTAAGAGAAGTGTCTACTGAAGCACAAGAATTTAAAGATTAAAGGAAACCATGATGATCAATAAACAATTCAAATCACTCTCTGGCTATGCAATTTTAGGCTTAGCCGCACTCACACTAACAGGCTGTGCTAATAAAGCAGTCGTTAGTTATGGTGATGCCCAAGCCGTAGAAACCACAGATATAAACTTTGGCTCTACCGACCTACAAAAAGTAGCCTCGCAAATGACCGACTCACTTCTCAGTTCGCCAGTGGTTGGTACTATGACTGCCAATACACGCCCTGTGGTATTTGTTGAGCGTATTAAAAACAAAACCAGTGAACACATAGACACTGAGTCAATTACCGACTCAATTTCGACTCAATTACTTCGCAGTGGAAAATTTAGATTTGTTGATATGACTCGTGTAGAAGCGGTTCGTGAACAACTTACATTTCAAAATGAAGATGCACTGATCAATCCAAGCACTGCGGTGGCCTTTGGTAAACAAATTGGTGCGCAATATATGCTGTACGGTAACCTATCGAGCATTGTTAAATCCAATGCTGACAAAGCCGATGTGTACTACAAATTTACAATGCGCTTAATGGATATGCAAAGTGGCCTTGTTGAATGGGCTGACGAAACTGAAATTCGTAAAACCCGTGAAAAATCTACCTTTGGTTGGTAACTAACAGGAGCGAACCATGAAAACGCTTAGCTTATTTTTATGCACTTTATTAATATTTAGTGCCCCCACTTTTGCCAAGTATGAACGCAATAAAGCCGTTCCTGTGCAGCAAGTACTATTTGGTAAAGTGAAGTCAGTGCGCAACATTACAGAGCAACAATTGGTTCACGATAAAAGCAACGGCTGGAAAACCTTTGGCGGTGCCCTATTAGGTGGAGTTATTGGTAACCAGTTTGGTGGTGGCAGCGGTCGCACGGTAGCGACTATTTTAGGATCAGTGATTGGTGGTAATGTTGCGCATAATCAGCAACAGACACAACGCTATGAAAACCTCCAATTAGTTGAACTACTTATACAAGTAGAAAGTGGTGAACAATTTATGGTGGTACAAGACAACGATCCCGCTATGCGTTTTCACCAAGGTGATAATGTGCGTCTTATTTATTTAACTAATAACACAGTCCGCGTAGATAGCGCTTATTAGAGTCTATTTATGTTTCGAGCTTAATTATTAAAGTTCCAACAAAAAACCTAACTTAGGTCACTAAGTTAGGTTTTTTATACGTATTCACTTTTATTTATTAAGCGGGTTCTTTTGCCCACAGCTGCTCGTTTTCATGCATTTCATATAAACCATGTGCACGGTTAATCAGTAAATTTGCAAAATCAGCTTGGGTTTTATCTCGCGCGCCCGCGGTAATAATTTGATCGGCCTTTAACTGCCACTGCAGTGAAAAATAACGCATAGCATCGCGTGCATCTTTTGCTGCAGATGCTTCAGCGTGATCAGTTGGTAAACGACCGGTGATCACCCAGTAGCTTTTACCGTTTTGCGCTTTAAATTTCCAAAGCGCGCATAAAGGCGCTAAAAAACGGCTTTCTTTTTCAAGCAATGTTTTGGGCATAATGCCTTTTTCAGCTAAATGTTTTTGCGCATTTTGAAAACATTCGCGCTGCCATTGAATTTCTTGTTGCTGAAGTTCAGCTTGCTGCTCTGGTGTTAATGGTTTTTGTTCTTGTTGCTGCATTTTAATAACCTTTTTACTTCTTTGTTTACACTTTAAGGGCATAACAAATAAGGCGCAAGCATAAATAGCGTGCTTAACACCTTATTCGCAGCTGTTTGCTGGGTTTTTAAGCAAACCGATTATTTTATGTTGTGATCAAACGACCCCACATCACCGGGGAACACCACTGGCGATTCAACACCCTGTTTATTCACGCTAGCAACGCCAAAATAGTAGTTATCAATAACCACATTTTTAAGCGTAAACTCGCTTACATTATCAACCCATTGGCTGTATTGCCATTGTGGCTCACTCGTATAGCGCCAGTAAATTTTGTAACCGGCAATATTTTTATCATCCGATGGTTGCCAAGAAAGTGTGGTACTGGCGCGTACGGCACCACTAATTTTCACTTCTTTCGGTGGCGCTGGTGCCCATGCCATTGACGCTAGGCTCACCGCATTCAATGACGTGAGTTTTGCGGCGTAATCAAAATCAACCCCATCGATGGTATCACCGTACACTATGCCATTTTCGTTGCGTAGGTCTTGATGTTGACGGTCGTAATGCTCGTTAGTTTCCATTATACGTACAGCCGCAAAGCCCGCATCATTAAATGGGCGATGATGCCCTCCTCGAGCAAATCGGTCGAGTCTGTATACCAGCATAGTGTCTAAATTTTCAATGTATTTATCGGCAATGGTGTCTATGTAACGCGCTAAATTACGACTCGCTGAGTCAACTTCGCCACCTGTAAAACGACGAGTACGCGCTTGCTCTTTGGTTTCAACCACTCGCGTCCCTTCAGAAAAAATACGTGCAGTGGTGTTATCGGTTACGCCATTAATACCGGTAATATTACCAATCATGTCGTTATTTAAAACACCATGAACCTGCCAATTATTTTTTTGCGCATAAGCGGTTAAAATTTTACCGCCAAATAAACCTTGCTCTTCACCTGAGAGCGCCGCGTAAACAACCGAGCCATTAAATGTATATTTCGATAAAACACGCGCTGCCTCAATAACACCGGCAACCCCTGAAGCGTTATCATTTGCCCCTGGCGCATCGCTGGTAAAATCCATTACATCACTAACACGCGAGTCTATATCACCCGACATCATCACCATACGATTAGGCTCAGTACTGCCGCGCTGAATCGCAATTATGTTAACCACTTCTACAGGGTTAGGAATGCGCTTTTCTCCCGAAATGGTTTGTTTTACCTCTATTATTTTTAAGCAGCCACCACATTGTGCCGAAATCGCTTCAAATTCTTTTTTAATCCAACGCCTTGCCGCGCCAATACCACGTGTATCAGACTTAGTCTCTGATAGCGTATGTCGCGTACCAAAACCCACCAGCGTTTGAATATCACTCTCAATACGCTGCGCCGAAATTTCTTGTGCAATTTTATGCAATGATGCTTGTTGTGTAGACTCGCCAGCAAAGCTTGTAAGCGTTACAGAACTTAATGATGCCAACACACCATACTTTATAAGTCGATTAACTAACTTTAAACCTAAATAAGACATAGCATTGTTATCCTCATAATGAATGCTACCAACATGACAGCAGAAACCAATAACCGCAAACCTTTTGAGATAGACACTAAAAATCACACGCTTAATTACATATTATTAACACCTTGAATTTTACTTAGAATTTAACCCACACCAAACAAGTCCTCTGTTCAAGCACACTATTTTAATAAAAATAATCACTTATACTGTTTTGACCGTATATAGTGCTAAACATAATTAATCAGCTATCATTTTATAAAGGCTAATTTAATCAATAAGGTGCTGAAATAACATGAAGAAACACGAAGAATTACCAGAGGATCATGTTGATCCCCTGATGCAGTATTTACATCATGCTATTCGCTTTGCAATTAAAATACTGGCAGTGCTCATGGTGCTGGTTATTTTTTGGAGTATTGCTGATGTAGTGTATGTTTTATACATGCGGTTAAGTTCTCCGCCTTATTTTTTATTAAATATTGAAGACATTCTGCAAACCTTTGGTGCCTTTATGGTGGTGCTAATTGCGGTAGAAATATTTACTAACATTCGGTTATATTTGGGCTCTAGCTCGCTGCCCGTTGAACTTGTTATTGCTACCGCACTGATGGCTGTGGCGCGTAAAATTATTGTCCTCGATTTAAAATTAGTGACCTCAGAGCAAATTGTTGGCCTTGCGTTAGTTACCTTAGCACTGGGTATATCGTATTGGCTGGTAAAAAATAAAACCGGCCACACTAAGCTATAAACGGTTAACTCAACTTGAGTTAACCGACGCACACCTTATTCCCACTGCGCCTTTGTGTTTTACAATGGTATAGTGGGACATCTTTATAAATATTTAATTAAGCAGTTAATATGTATCGACTATTTGAACGGATGACTAAACCGTTCCCAGAGCGTTCTCCATCTCAGCCTCCTAAAACCCTTTTTGCATTTTGTCGTCACTACACCAAAGGCATGGAATTGTCGTTAGTGCTTATGTCGCTCAGTGCCGCATTACTCGCTATTTTAGAGGTGTCTTTATTTAGTTATATGGGCCAACTGGTTGACTGGCTTGGCGAATACACACCTGAAGAGCTGTTTTCGCAGCAACAATCTGCGTTAATAAAAATGGGGTTAATGCTTTTAGTCGTCATGCCTATAGTGGTGTTTTTTAGATCAGCTATTTTACATCAATCGCTATTGGGCAATTACCCTATGTCTATTCGTTGGTTGGCACACCGTTATTTACTGCGCCAAAGTGTCAGCTTTTATCAAAACGAATTTGCTGGGCGTATCGCTACAAAAGTATTACAAACCTCATTAGCAGTACGTGAGTCAGTCACTAAGTTACTTGATGTACTTATGTACATTGCTGTTTATTTTGGCTCAATGGTGTTTTTAGTGGCCGCCTCAGACTGGCGTTTAATGTTGCCATTATTAGTGTGGTTAGCATTGTATATTTGCGTGCAAATTTACTTTGTACCCCGATTAAAAAGTATTGCCAGTTCACAAGCTGATGCACGCTCAGAAATGACCGGCCGTATCGTCGACAGCTACACAAATATTTCAACCATTAAGCTGTTTTCTTACACCCAACGCGAAGAACAATACGCCAAACAAAGTATGGATGTATTTTTACAGCCTGTTTATAAACAAATGCGCTTGGTCACCAGCTTAAACGTGGTTATTCAAAGCTTAAACTATTTGTTAGTGTTTTCGGTAGCAGCAGTGTCTTTGTATTTATGGTCGTTAAGCGCCATTAGTGCAGGAGCGATTGCCGTGGCATTGAGTTTATCGTTAAGGCTTAATGGTATGGCCCAATGGATCATGTGGGAAATTAGCAGCTTGTTTGAAAACATTGGTACCGTAGCCGATGGCATGCGCACCCTTTCTAATCCTATTGCGGTTGCTGACAAACCAGAAGCCGAAACGTTAAAGGTCACCCAAGGGGCAATCGACTTTAATAATGTATATTTTAACTACGGTAAAGCCGCGAATGAAAATAACCGTGGCCCCGTAATAAACGGATTAAACTTAAACATTAAACCCGGCGAAAAAATCGGCTTAGTGGGTCGTTCTGGCGCGGGTAAATCCACATTAGTTAACTTGTTGCTGCGCTTTTACGACACCGACAAAGGCAGCATTAGTATTGATGGCCAAAATATCACGGATGTAAGCCAAGAAAGCCTTCGCCGCTATATTGCTATGGTTACCCAAGATACATCCCTACTGCATCGTTCAGTAAAAGATAACATTTTATACGGCAGACCCGATGCCACAGAAGCCGAAATGCTCGATGCGACTAAGCAAGCCAAAGCCCTTGATTTTATAACCGATTTAGAAGACAGCAAAGGCAACAAAGGCTTTGATGCGCAAGTAGGCGAACGAGGGGTCACCCTGTCAGGCGGTCAGCGCCAACGTATTGCTATTGCACGCGTACTACTTAAAAACGCACCAATCCTCATACTTGATGAAGCCACCAGCGCTTTAGACTCTGAAGTCGAAGCGGCTATTCAAGCAAGCTTAGATGATTTAATGACAGGTAAAACAGTAATCGCCATTGCCCATCGATTATCGACCATTGCACAAATGGACAGACTCATCGTGCTTGATGAAGGCGGCGTTGTAGAGCAAGGCAGTCACGATGAATTAATTGCCCAAGGCGGCATTTACGCTGCTCTTTGGGCGCATCAAACCGGTGGTTTTATTGGCGTTGAGTAATTAGGTTAACAGGGCAAGCTGAATATTAAGCTTGCCCTGCTTAATGCTACATTCTGTCCTTAGCTATTGATCTTAAATATAATTTATAAGCATTTAGTCGGCATTTTGATACATATGCTTGTTCTTTAAATCATAAAATGCCACATTCCCCGTGTTTTATCATCACGCTTTGAATTTTATTATGTCTTTATTAAGTAAACACAAATACACCCTGTTTGGGGTGCTCGCAATTTTGCTCTGGAGCAGTTTAACTGCCTTTATTCGCGACTTATCAGAACTATTTAGCCCAATTGGTGGCGCTGCTTTAATGTACAGCGTCAGTGCGATTTTTTTAATACTAGTCATGGGTGTACCAAGGCTAAGCAATTACCCAAAACGCTATTTAGTCTTTGGTGGTAGCTTATTTGTTATTTACGAAATGTGTTTAGCGTTATCCCTCGGCTTTGCAAATAGTCGCCAGCAAGCGTTGGAAATGGCGATTATTAACTACCTTTGGCCAGCGTTAACCATTTTATTTTCGATTATTGTTAACCGCACTAAAGTAAGCGTATTAGTCTACCCCAGCATACTGATTGCGTTTTTAGGCGTTGCATGGTGCATTGCAGGTAATAGTGGTTTATCTGTGGAAGTATTAACCGCTAATATTAGTGACAATCCAGTACCCTACTCCATGGCATTTGCAGCGGCGTTTATTTGGGCTGTGTATTGCAGTGTAACGGTAAAACTTAGCGAGGGTAAAAATGCCATTAGTATATTTTTTGCAGCCACGGCAATCTTTTTATGGATAAGTTACGGATTGAGTAATGAACCCAGCTTTGAGTTTAACGTATATTCTAGTTTTACTTTATTGCTGGCAGGGGTGGTTATTGGTGGAGGTTACGCACTATGGAACCAAGCAATCATTGGCGGTAACCTAGTGTTGTTAGGCACCTTGTCTTACTTTATTCCTGTATTGTCTACGCTATTTGCCTCTATTTACTTATCACTATCGCTCACCAACGCATTTTGGCAAGGCGTAGTATTAGTTACATTAGGCTCATTAATGTGTTTCATTGTGACCCGAAAAACAAAGCCAGCCCAATAAAATAAGTAAGCGAAAAGCTAGGGACTGTCTGCTTTTCGCTTTAATCATTTAATTAGCTTGCTAATCGCAGTCCTAACAGCACTAACATCACAATGTTTGCAATCACACCAATCAAAAAGAAGTAACTACGCGGGCTGGGGTTTTTCTCTGTGGCAATGGCGTAATACAGTGCCATATGAATTAAACGTGCAATAACGTAAACCCAAATACAGATTGCAAAAACCGAACTGTGATAATTCATCACAAAGGCAAATAAAACCGTTCCTATAAATAACGCACTGTTTTCTAATGTGTTATGAAAGGTGCGATGCGCTCTAAATATAAAACTCTCATGAGATAGGTCTTTATCTATTTTTCCTGGTACAGCCCCAGGCTGTTTGGCTTTACTAAACGTCGCCACTGTCCACTGAACTAACATCATAATTAAATATAAATAAAATGCTATAAACGCTGAATGTGCTATATCGGTCATTGTTTAATCCTTTGTGTTGTTATTAGAGTAATAGTTACAGCAACTATCAAGCCAAAGATAAGCCACTGATGTATATAGTAATTACTTTTTAGTAAAATAATTTTTTGTAATAGATTCATTCTTTATATAAAACTTACTCTATCACAGCGTCTTGGTATTTTTTTAGAGTCTGAGCGCAACTTAAAACCAGTACTAATTACGTATTTTATAATTTTTATTTGAGTATTTATTCTAAGTGTTGTTTTATAGTGTTACTGATAACGGAACGGTAAAATGAATATGATGAATAAAATAACCAAATGCTTGGTAACCTTAGCGCTATTGAACTGTGTATCACCGCCCGCTTTTTCAGCTCAATATGAAATCGAAAAAGGTGAAAACTTGGCTAAGTTGGCGCAATACAAAGACGTAGCCACCATTAAACGCAATTTCGCAAAACAAATAGCGCTTAATTACAGTGTATTAAACGCTGATCTTAAACAAACGCTAAGCCAATATAAACTGGTTTTGAATGCGGATCAGCTACCGTCTTTAGGTATGCACACACAACAAAATACTCGTTTAGCAAACAACGCGTTACAACAACTGAAAGGTTTACCACAAAACACAGGTAGTTTGTTACAAGTGCGTTTGGCAAGCGATAAAATGCTTAGCGCTTGGCAGCAAGGCGAACGCCCTTTATTTGCATTTGCACCCGCTGGTGACGATACGCAATGGAGCGAGATTGAAGCGTTCGATCAGTATGGTGACATTCATTATCTTAGTGTTGACCAAATGCCGACCCAACCTGTCTTTATTGTCGAATTAGATCAACAAAAAGTACAAGATGCGGGTATTGCAGTAATGAGAGGAATTTTATCTACTAACAAATTCAGTAAAAGCACGGTTAGTCCACGAAACCAGTTAAGCAATGAACAACCTCTGCAAACCAGTGTATTGAAAAAAATACGCTTAGAAGATGACAAAGAACCTTGGATCTCAGGTGGTGCTGAAATTTATGCCATTGTAACGGGTGTCGACCCCACCCGAGATGAACCAATATTAGATATCGTTGATTTACCGTATTTAGATCATGATCAAACCGATTACAGTCCTAATCAGGTGCTAATTCATTGGCAGCGTTATCGTTGGCAGGCGGTTGATTTACTCTTAATGGAACAAGATGACAACACCAACTATAAAACTCTAGCAATAAAATTATTAGAAATATCAGAGCAAGTAATGGCGAGCATTCCTGATTTACAAGCGCAAGGTTATGCCATTATTCCTAAGCTGACCAATGAACTGCTAAAAGCAATGCCGGATGAATGGTTTACTAATAATGACGATTATGTTGATGTTTTTTACACGCTGTTTGAAAACAAAGACTATCAAGAATATAAAGGAGCAAGCAGTAATGCGACCATTACGCTATCTCCTTTAGAAATTAACCCAAGACTAAACTAAGTCATCCCCATTCGCTTAATTATTATTGCGGATGGTATCACTCCCCCATACTTCAATAGTCACCCATTAGCGCTTTAACGTTAACGGGTGGCTTTATCACAGCCACTTTTTTGAAATTACACGTTATATTTTAATACCCTAACCTTGCGCCACTGATTTACGAAAGCGCATTAATGCAACAATAAAAAACACACTGCCAATAACAGTTAATGCTAAAAAGTAAGGCCAAACTACATCCCACCCTGCTCCTCGGTATAAAATTGCTTGAGCAAATTTTACAAAATGCGTTGTTGGCGCCAATAACATAATATTTTGCACTACCTCAGGCATACTTTCACGCGGCGTAACACCGCCAGAGAGCATTTGTAATGGTAATAAAATTAAGATCATCAATAACCCGAGTTGCGGCATGGTGCGCGCCTGTGTGCCTAACAATATACCCAGCGATGTGGTCGCAAATAAATGAATAGCAACGCCAAATAAAAATAAGCCTGGCGAGCCATGAATAGGCACTTGTAACAAACCTTCGATCACAATAAATAATGAAAACGCAGTCAGTAATAAAATCACTAAACCATTAGCCCAAATTTTCGCCATCACTATTTCAAAGGGGCTTAACGGCATCACTAATAAATGCTCTAATGTGCCGTGTTCGCGTTCACGGATCACCGCGGCTCCAGTTAAAATAATCGAAATCATTGTGATCACGTTCATTAATTCCATCACGCTACCAAACCATACACTTGTCATGTTTGGATTAAACATAATGTGCGCCGATTGCTTTATTGGCAGTGAATAAACGGTTCGATAACCTTGCACAAACTCATTTACTTCGCCGTTAATAATAATTTGAATATAGTTATCACCAATAAATGCTTGCGACATACGCGTAGCATCTATATTTACTTGAATCGTAGGTTGCTTAGCTGCAAGTACATCACGCTCAAAATAAGGCGGTATATTAAGCACAAAAGTATAACGGCCATTATCCATAGCTGAGTCAATATCGCTTAATGAAATACTGTCTGGTGTTTTAAAGTAAGGCTCATAAAAGGCATTAATAATACGCTTAGATAATTGCGATTGGTCGTGATCAACAACTGCAATCGGCGCATTATTTAACTCTATCGACGTGGCTGAAGCCACCACATAAATCAGCCCAGTAAAAGCAAAAAAAACAAATAGCAGTAAAACCTTATCACGCCATAAACTACGCAACTCTTTAATACCTAAATTAATAATTTTTCCGCGACGTTGCATGGCTATTTGTCCTGCTTTGGAAGTAAAAATACACTGGCCAGAGTCAGCACGGGTATAAAAGCGAATAAAGGCAGTAGCTGGGCTGATAAATCAGAAAAATTAAGCGCTTTATTAAAGACCCCCCGACACGCCTCTAAAAAGTAGGTGGTTGGAAACAGTTTGCCAATAATCGCTCCAAACCCTTCCAAGGAAGAAACAGGGTCAATTAGCCCACAAAAGTTAACGGCAATCATCAACACCACCACCGTAGTGGCTGCCAGTGCTGAAATTTGTGTTTTTGTAAAAGCCGAAATTAACAGCCCCACTCCGGTAGTCGCTGTAACGTATAATAATGCAGCCAAACTAAGCGCCCAAAAGCTGCCTTTTAGCGCCACACCAAACACAGTAATAGCAAGTGCAACTAAGCCAAAAAAGCTAATCATACTCACTAAAATGTAAGGCAGCTGTTTGCCAATAATAAATTCCAGCCGGTTAACCGGTGTGACATATAAGTTTATGATTGAACCCAACTCTTTTTCGCGCACTACGCCAAGCGCCATCAATATCGCAGGAATAAATACCAATAGCAGTGGAATAACCGCCGGCACCATGGCCTCAATGCTTTTAAAATCTTGGTTATAACGATAGCGAGATTCAATATTAGCTGGCACTAAATTGGGTATCTGCGCATAAGTGCGCAAAGATAAGTTGGTTAAATAGCTGTAATACACGCCGCTCATATAACCATTAATCGTTTCTGCCCTAAACGGCATAGAACCATCAATCCACACTACAATTTCAGGTTTACGGCCGCGTTTAAATTGCTGAGCAAAGTTAGGTGGAATTTCAACGGCCACGCTTAACTCGCCACTGCGCATTCGTTTATCAAGTTCTTGCGGGCTTTTAATATCTGCTTTTTGAATAAAGTAACGTGAACCTGCAATATTTTGGATGTAGTTGCGGCTCTCTGGCGATTGGTCTTGATCTAGTACCGCAAAGCTTAAATCTTCAACATCAAATGTAATGCCGTAACCTAAAATAAACAGCAAAATTATCGAGCCCAGCAAAGCAAACGTTAGGCGAATAGGATCGCGCCATAACTCTAGCGTTTCGCGATGCGCATAACCAAATAACCGCAACAAACTAAATGCGGGGTTAGTGTTATTTTTACGAGTAGCGGGCGCTGTAGCCAATGCTTTGGGTTTATCCGTTATCGATGCTTGTATCGCCGAGCTTGCTCCGGCTGCATTTACCGCCTCTTCTAAATATTCAATAAAGGCAGCTTCTAGTGTGTCGGTATTACGCGTTTGGCACAGTGCAGCTGGCGTATCGCTGGCAAGTATTTTACCTGCATGCATTAACGAAATTCTATCGCAACGTGCCGCTTCATCCATAAAGTGAGTCGAAATAAAAATAGTCACGCCTTGTTCGCGCGAAAGCTCAATGAGTAACTGCCAAAAGTCATCCCTTGCAACGGGGTCTACACCCGATGTGGGCTCATCAAGTATGAGCATTTCAGGGCTATGTACTACCGCAACAGCAAGCGATAAACGCTGGCGAATACCTAGGGGCAAATCGGTAGGAAAATCGTCACTGTATTTTTTAAGGTTAAACCGAGTAATTAAATCTTTAACGCGCGGCTCTATTTTCTCTGCGGGTAAGTGGAATAAACGTGCATGCAATACCAAGTTTTGCTTCACTGTAAGCTCGTTATAAAGCGAAAATGCTTGCGACATAAAACCAACGCGTTTGCGGCTTTCGATGTTATTGGCATCGACCTTTTCACCAAACAATTTTGCTTCGCCGCTGGTTGCCGGTTGTAACCCGGTAAGCATTTTCATTGTGGTGGTTTTTCCACAGCCATTTGAGCCTAAAAAGCCAAAAATTTCACCTTGTTCAATACTTAAACTCACCTTGTTAACAGCGGTAAAATCGCCAAATGTTTTACATAATCCATTTGCTTCTATAGCGAACTGAGTTGTGTTTAAGTCTTGTTTACGAGGTGGCACAACTAACCGCTGATGATCATGGCGTTTTTCTTCAGGAAGTAATGCTATAAAGGCTTCATCAAGCGATTCTTTGTTAGTTTGTGCTTTTAGATTTTGTGGGCTGCCCGTACCGATTACTTTTCCATCGTCCATAGCAACTAGCCAATCAAAATCATCGGCTTCTTCCATGTAGGCGGTCGCAACCAGTACGCTCATCTGAGTATTTTCAGCGCGAATACTGTTTATTAATTGCCAAAATTGACGACGCGATAGCGGATCAACTCCGGTTGTTGGCTCATCTAAAATTAATAATTGAGGGTCATGGATCAGTGCGCAGCACAAACCGAGTTTTTGTTTCATCCCGCCAGAGAGCTTTTCTGCGGGGCGATCGGCAAATGCCTCTAAGCCTGTACTTTTTAAAAGGTTATTAATTCGTTGTTTTCGCTCGGCTTTATTTTGAGAAAATAGACGACCAAAAAAATCTATATTTTCAAACACAGAAAGTGTTGGATACACATTTTTGCCAAGCCCTTGAGGCATGTAAGCAATGCGTGGCGACACCGTATTACGAAAACCACTGCTGCGCATATTGCCGTTTAATACCTCAACCTCTCCCACTTGAATCGCCCTTGCCCCCGCTATAAGTGCCAGCAAGCTTGATTTTCCTACGCCATCAGGGCCTATAAACCCGACCATTTTCCCGCCAGGTAATGAAATACTAATGTTGTCCAGCACGCGATTATTAGCATAGCGATGGCTCACCTTAGTAAGCGTAACCACACTTTCACTTGGTGGCTTTTGAATGTTTTTATCGTCGTTATCCATTATTCAGGCACTCGTACCTGTAATGACGTAGGCCAATTTTTTTCAGGCGCTAACAACACATAAGCAAGCCCTGGCACCCCTGTTTTTACTTGTTTGATATGATCTTTTAATAACTGCGAGTCGAGCTTTACCTTAACTCTAAACATCAGTTTATCGCGCTCGTTTCGGGTTTCTACCGATTTAGGGGTAAATTGCGCCTGTGCAGATACAAACGTCACTTTAGCCGGTAATGTATACTCGGCAACAGCATCAATAACAATGCGTGCTTGTGAGCCTATTGTTACCTTGCCCGCTTGCGCTGTTGGTAAATATATACTCATATAAACATCGGTTAAATCCAATAACGATAAAACTTTACCACCACTGCCAAGCACTTCGCCAGGCTCAGCTAATCGATACAATATGCGTCCATTGATTGGTGCTGTGAGCGTGCTGTCGGCTATGTTGCTTTGTAATCGCTCAATACGTGCCTGCGCTGCTTCTATTTCAGCATCCGACTGCACAACTTTTACGTTTGCCGCGGTTAAAGCAGCTTGCGCAATAGCAGAGGTGGTTCGTTGTTGATCTACCACTTCTGTTGAAATATGGCCTTTTTCTAATAATTTTGCAGAGCGGCGCAATTCAGTTTGTGCAAAATTAAGCTCACTTTTATGCTGCTCTACAATCGCTAATGCGTATTTACGAGACTCATTAGCAACACGAAGCCCCGCCTGAGCTTCACGTAACTGTGCATTTAAATCATCAGTATCAATAACCGCTAACGTTTGACCCGCTTTGACCATATCGCCTTCTTGCACCATAACGTCAACTAAGCGGCCCGGTAATTTTGTAGCAATATCGTACTCAGTCGCTTCAATTCGCCCATTTCCATAGGCAACGCTGTCAGGGAGTTGATCAGCAAATGATGTAGGCTGCAAGGTTTGCCAAGCATACCAGCCAGCCCCCCCCACAATGACCAATACAGCGAGCTTACTCAAAGATTTGAACGTTGATTTAATTGTCATGTGCTAAAACTCCATGTATGTATAAAGTAATGTAAGTGAGGGTAGTTAAGGTAAAAATTTTTAGGATACAGCACGCTATTTGTTATATGAAAGCAACCCTGCTTTGTAAGTACAACAAGGGTAGTTGTAATAAGCGATTTAAACGAACTTAAAAATCTAGCGTCACTAATCTACCACCCTCACCGTTAATAAAGATGATGTGGATCAATATAAATTAGGGTTAATGCACTAATTATTAGTGATTTTTTAAAACAGCAGGATAAAAGAAAGGGAAAACATCAAGGCACCTACTGAGCGCCTTAATATTAATTATGTCAGCGGCAGATTAGCTTACAATTTATAGTAACAAAATTCGCTACGACCTTAATGCTAAGCTAATCAATACCACGCCATGATCGGTGCTTAAATCATCACGCTCAAATTCAGGGTTAATTAAATGACGATCGTAAGTATGGTAATGGCTCACCTCAAAAAAGCTGTCGTCGTAACTTGAGTCAAACTCGCAAGACAACAAAATGTAGTCAAGCACTGAGCTGCTCGCGCCAAAATAATGGGTAGGCTTTCGCTTTAAATCCACTTTATTTTCATTATTTTGATTAGCCAAATTTAATTGCGACCTTGCAAATAACTGCCATGCGTCGTTAAGGCAATATTTTGCAAGGTAAGTGTTACTGTCAAACGTGGGGGCAAAGCGCAGTGTATTTGTTAGTAAATGGCTTAAAACGCCATCGGCTAAGTCGTTGTTAAAATCGCCCATTAAAACCATTGGGTTTTGTGTAGATTCGCGGCGTGCAATGATGTCTATCATCAGCAATGTAGCCTCACTGCCGCGCTGAATAGTTGAGCCCCAACTCCCTGCTATATCGGCTTTTAAAAGCTCGATAATATTTTTTTCGGGTGTGAGGTCTTTGTTTTGCTCATCAAGCTCTATCATTGAGCGCTTAGACTTAAAATGCACCACATAACAATCCGTGTTGCCGATATGCGGTAAGGTTATTGTAGCTCTAAGCACCTTTCGGCTAAATGTAAAATCCTCAGTTAAACCAAGGGTTTCAGCAAGCTCATGGTCATGCTCAACACTTGCCACTTCAGCAATGGGGTATTTTGCGGCTATTGCCACAACAGGGCGTTTGTAAATAAAGTCGTCGATTACCTGGGGCTCATCTACCACGCCAAAGTACGTATAGCCTTGATCTTTAACTAATTCTTTAAGCGACTCAATACTAAATACTTCCTGAAAACCAATCACATCAGGCTGATGTTCGGTTAAGTAATTAATAAGCCAACGCTGCTTTCTAGCCCACTGCTCTGCGGTGTATATGCGTTCAAATTCATAATAGGCATTAGGCGGCTCAAGGTAATTAAACAAGTTAAAAGTGGCAATTTTAAGAATCGTATCAGTAATAACCGAATCGTCTGCTTTGGTGTTTAAAGGTGTTTTAGTGTGTGATTCAAGGTTGCTGATAAGGCTGCCCTACTTAAAATATGAAAAACGATTATAGCGGGTTATGGCTATAGTAATCTAAGCGGTGAAAATTTTTCAATATCAAATTCATAGTGTTAATTTACACTAACTTATCATTTTTTAAGGCACACGGTCATTATGGATTACTCAAACTTCGGCACTAAATTTACTCAACCTAATGGTATTACTCAGTTAATGGAAGATTTAGGCGATGCTAAAAACAGTAATAATCCAAATATTGTTATGCTCGGTGGTGGTAATCCGGCCCTAGTGCCTGAGGTTAATGATATTTTTATCAATGAGTTACAAAAGCTTGTTGCTAATAATACACTTTCCAACGTATTTGGACTTTACGATGGCCCAACGGGTAATGATGCATTTCGTGCAGCTCTGGCCAAGCAACTAAAAAGTGAATACTCATGGGATTTAACCGCAAATAATATAGCGCTTGGTAATGACAGCCAAGCCAATTTTTTTGTGTTATTTAATCTGTTAGCTGGCAGTATGCCTGATGGAAGCCATAAAAAGGTTTTATTTCCGCTGGCACCTGAATATGTAGGCTATGCAGATCAAGGCTTAACTGACGATATGTTTGTAGCAATAAAGCCCGATATCGAAATTTTAAATACTGAAAGTGGCTCAAACCAATTTAAATATATCATTAATTTTAAAGCTGTTGAGCAAGTATTAGCAAGCGACAGCAGCATTAGCGCACTGTGTGTATCGCGCCCGACTAACCCAACAGGCAATGTCATTACTGATGAAGAAGTACAGCATCTCGATTTATTGGCTAAGCAATATAATATCCCACTGATCATTGATAACGCCTACGGCGACCCATTCCCTGGGTGTATTTATACCGACGCAAACTTAACCTGGAACTCAAACATTATTTTATGCATGTCACTTTCAAAGCTTGGCCTACCGGGTTTGCGAACCGGTATTGTAGTGGCTAACAATGACATAATTAAAGCCATTGGCCGTGTGAATGGCAGTATGGTTTTGTCGCCGAATAGTTTTGGCCCAAGTTTAGTAACGCGCCTTATTAATGAAGATGAACTCCTTCCGCTGTGTAAAAATTCAGTGCTGCCTTTTTATCGAGAAAAAGCACAAACAGCAATGAACTTGTTTGATGAAATATTTGCCCACCTCCCCGTTTACTTACACAAAGTAGAAGGCGCATTTTTTATGTGGCTGTGGTTTAAAGAGGCAAAAATAACCAGCGAACAACTTTACCAAAAGCTCAAAGAGCAGGATGTTTATATTATTCCCGGGCATAATTTTTTTATTGGTATTGATGATGCTTGGGCACACAAACACCAGTGTATTCGCATTAATTATGCAACCGATGCCAGCACTTTGCGAAAAGGCTTAGAGGCCATTAAAGCCGTGATGGCATGAATTGATATTTAGGGCATTCAAACCCTTTGCGTGAATACAGTGCGTGCAAAGCGTTTATAGTGCCTATAGTTATTGGCATAAACCTGTGAACAATTTAAAGTTATTCAGTCATCCTCTAAGCCGTTAAATAAGCCCTAAACTGAGGTAAGCGGTTATTACTGTTATTTATTGATTGTATTAATTTTGTGCAAACGCGCCACACCCACTTTAAATTTATATATAAGTTGGTATGCTACGCGACCTTTTTTAACATATGATTATCATCAAAAAAGGGTTTGCCAAGGGGCGGCTATCGCTGCAAGGCACTTAATATAAGTGGCAGCAATAATACAGGCATCGCGTTATAAAACGTTAGATGTAACTTTAAATAGCAATATACAAAAGTACTATTAAGGTCAATTATGCGATTAGGACCAGGACTACTCGTCACCGCTGCCTTCATTGGACCAGGGACTATTACGACTGCCAGCGTGGCAGGTGCAAACTTTGGTTTTGCACTAATATGGACATTACTGTTTTCAGTTATTGCCACCATATTATTACAATCTATGGCGGCGCGCCTTGGCGTAGCCACCGGGCAAGATTTAGCGCAAGCGCTAAGAGCTCACATTGAAACGCCCCTATTTAAATCTCTCGCTATATTTTTAGTGATCAGCGCCATTGGAGTAGGCAGTGCCGCCTACGAGGCTGGTAACCTTAGCGGTGCCAGTATGGGATTAATTGAAATATTCCCTCATGTTAATGCCCAGCTTTGGACGCCACTCATTGCATTTTTAAGTGCGGTGTTACTTTACAGCGGTAAACACAAAGTCGTTGAAAACGCGCTTATTTTATTAGTGATTCTAATGAGCCTAGTGTTTATCTCTACGTTAGTTATGGCTGCTCCCTCGCTGAGTGATGTGTTAGCAGGGTTTATTCCTAGTATGCCTGAGGGTTCAATTACCACCGTATTGGCATTAGTGGGCACCACCATAGTGCCGTATAACTTATTTTTACACTCAGGTGTTTTAGCTGCAAGGCACGACAGCAAAAGTGATAAGCAAAAAGTCATTAAGCAAACTAATGTAGATACGGGTGTGTCTATCACCTTAGGTGGCGTGATCACGCTGGCAATTTTATCAACCGCGTCAGTGGCATTTTATGGCACAGATGCAGGGCAAATTAGCGCTGCCAACATGGCGGTACAACTTGAGCCATTACTTGGCGATGCTGCCCATTACTTTTTTGCTATTGGCTTATTTGCAGCAGGTTTAACCAGCGCAATATCAGCTCCCCTTGCCGGTGCATATGCAGTATGTGGCATGTTAGGTTGGTCAAATAAAATGGATAACACCCGCTTTAAAAGTGTCGCCATTGTTATTTTATTATTTGGTGCAGCCGTGGCGTCTCTGGGTTTAGACCCTGTTGCCGTGATAATTTTTGCTCAAGCCGCAAATGGCTTATTACTGCCTATTGTAACCACCTACCTAGTGTGGCTGGTTAACCAAAAATCAGTAATGGGCAAATACACCAACTCAATGTTAGTAAACTTACTTACTTTACCGGTGTTAGTGCTTATTTTTGGCTTAAGTGGTTACAAGCTGTTTAGTTTAATTTTTTAATATCACTAGGTAATTTATACACACAAAAGCCGCTATATTAATAGCGGCTTTTTACATTGCAGACCAATACTGACTTAAAAGCCGTGATGCGCTGCCTTGTGCTTATTTTCCTTAATGAGTTTTGCAAATACATAACCCCCTACTGCACCTGCACATAATTGCGCATAAAAACCCCAACCTCTTGCACCTGCAATAATAGTAATATTCATAATTGACTCAATCGCAATTAACGCGGTAGCAAATGCTACAATACCAGCAATAACAAATAGTTGTGTACCTTGCTTGTTCATTTTTTTAGCAATAAACCAAGTAACCAAAAACGCGATGGCGAGTGCAACAGCAATAATAGCGCCATAGGTCGGTAGCAAGCCAAGCCAATCTTCAAGGATTAAGTTAACACGGTCATTAAAGCCCACTACAACACCTACATTAACTAATTGATTGACAACGTATTGACTATGAAACAAGCTAGCAAGAGTGAATGTAAGTAACCAAGAAACTAAAAATGACGGGAGTATACGTGTTAAAAACTGCATGGTTATCTCAACTTAAAATAAAAATTTTTCCTTACACTAGCAAAGGCTTGCAGGGTAAACAATCTCTATATTGTATTACGCTACTGTCACTTTTAGCGTTTTCTTGTCACGCCAGTGCAGAGTTACCAACACAGCAATACACAGCTAGTACTTTAGCAACAGGGCTCAATTCACCGTGGAGTATGGTTAAACTCCCAAACAATACCTGGTTAATCACCGAGCGTGATGGCCATGTTGTTATCATTAAAGACAACCAACAAACCCGAGTTAAAATAAACTTCGAGGGCTTATACGTTGCAGGGCAAGGTGGTTTACTTGATGTAGTGCTTTCGCCAAATTACAGTGAATCAAAAGAAATTATATTCACTTACGCCCAAGGTGAGCTTGATGCAAACAGGCTAGTAATAGCCAAAGCCACGTTTGATGGTGCGCAATTTTCAACGCCAAAAATTATTTATAAAGTCGCCACCGATAAGGGCACACCGCAGCATTATTCTGGCCGCGCGCTTGTATTGCCTGATAGTACCTTATTATTTTCAAGTGGTGATGGTTTTGACTACCGCGAGCAAGCACAGGTTATTACCAGTCAACTTGGCAAAACATTACGCATAAACTTAAACGGCACAATACCAAGCGATAACCCGTTTCTTAGTCACAAAAACGCTAACGCGCATGCCATTTATTCACTCGGGCACCGTAACTTGCAAGGCTTGGTTTATGATCACGATACACAGCAAATTATTAGCCACGAACACGGCCCCGCAGGCGGTGACGAGCTCAACTATTTAACAGCTGGCACCAATTACGGCTGGCCAGTAATAACCAACGGCGACGATTATTCACAAGCACGTATTTCCCCCTTTAGAGACTACCCTGGAATGGCTAAACCAGCCGTAGATTGGACGCCCTCAATCGCCCCATCAGGCATGGCATATTATGGCTCTAACCATACAGCCTTCCCTTCACTGCAACGTCACGTGCTTATTACTACATTGGTCGATAAAAAGCTCTACAGTATTAATTTAGCGAATGGTGAATACACCCAGACTCATATTTTTCCAGAAGCCACAGGCAGGCTCAGAGATGTGTTTGTCACTGCTGAAGGTAATGTAGCGATATTAACGGATGGAAAAGAGGCAAAGTTAATGTTGTTTAAAGCAAATTAATTTACAAAGAGGATAAGAGACGCTGCGCTTTTAGAGGTAAGTAGCGGCTTGAATTAAGCCGCTTTAATAGCTTTAAGAACTCTGTTGGGTGGCGCCTTTGGCTTAACCAACCTACCTTTTAACGTAGATCGGATAAGTGGCGAAGCCACGTCATCCGACAAAAATGATAAATTTACTTGAGACAACCCGACTTATCACGCTGTGTATAATATGCAAAGAGCGGCTTAAATAAGTCGCTTTAATTACTCATAATCAGCTAACGGCTCTCTAATTGTCAGTGTATTAGTGCCAAAATCTAACACAGCTTGGTATTTTCTAAAAAATGGAGAACCTAATAATCCATGGATAATATTATCACCACCTGCTACCTGAACATGGTCTAGGTTTAGTGATACAAACTCTGTACTTTCAAACAACTGCCCTGCCAATTCAAATTTTAATACTTCAATAAGGCCCATTTCGTGGTCGGCTGTACCTAAACCTGCGGCATTTTCTTCACTTAGTTTCTCTTGTATTCCAAGCTTTTTAATACATGCCCTATCCAAAACAGATGCACCCGCCGCTGTATCTAAAATTAAATTTACTTTATGTCCATTTATTTTAGCTTGTATAATTTGATGACCAGTTTCTGTTACTTCAAATTTCAAACTTGTGGTTTTGACTAATTCCATGAATGTTCCTTATTCTATATTTAGGTTAATTAATAGACACCACATTACAAACACTTATGAAAACAACCCACCTTATAAATAAGTAAACAAATGGCTTTTCACCAACACCTATATCGTAATTAAAATATGCTAAAAATAACTCCCCCCAAACGCACAAAACTTATGTTGGCAAAGCTACATTAATTCACAAATAGGATAACAGGCGCTGCACTTTTAGAGGAAAGTAGCGGCTTAAATTTAGCCGCTGTTAAGAGTTTAAGTTCTGCTATCTGAAAGCAAGATTTACCTCTTTGGTTTCTAAACGTGTAACAAATTAATTAATAAAGGCCACTAACTCGTAGCCTTTACATGTAGAGTTTTCAACATAAAAGATAGGGCTGTTATACTAGAAATAGCCTTGAAGAGAAATAACTAACGGAGACTTATACTTATACTTTACAACCTGATTGCAAATAAAGAAGTTAAGGTTATTTTCTTTATAGTGACCTTTTATTTCTTTTAGAACCTTATTGACGATCTTTTTAAACTTACCCCTGTATATCTGTTTTACTGTAGCTGTAGCTAATTCAGTAGTAAGCGTTGTCATTGCTTTGTTACAAAAAGTATTAGCCTTAAGAGCTTGCATATAAACTTTTAAAGTTTCAATCGAAGGCTTGTTTTCTTTAAAAGCACTACTTTCAGGATACATTTTTTGTAATATAAATTGTAGGTTTTCTTGGTCTTCTTTATCTAGTTGCTCGATAGAATTTGACATTTAACTTCCTTATTTTTTTTCGTGGATTGATTTTAAAAATTTAAAAAAATCTCTCTCAGGTATTGTTGATGTAATCCCAATAAAAATTCCATTTTCTTTTGAATATAAATAGGCAATTTGTGTATCAATTAAATCTGGCTTTAATTCGACGAATAAGTTAAAGGAGTTAGTTTTGTTTTGAATTTCTTTTACTTTAGAAAAGCTATTCTTAATTTCCTTATAAACTTTACTTTCTATGTCCGAATTTGAATTTGTTAGGCTGTCTAAATGTATTTCAACTAATGGAATTGTGCTTCCATCTTCTAAAGTGATTAATGGATCATCGTTATCAAATTTTCTTATACTTAAAGTTTGCATTTGGCTGTTGACTAGGGCAAAGCCTTCACCCTCCTCTAAAACTCTCATCGTCTCCCAATTATCGTTAATTGGAAAATAGTATTTATTAAAAATAACATTTTCAAATGCAGAACTTGAAAAGCTTAACATTAATGATAGAACTATAAATAATCTATACACCAGAAATTCCCTTTAATTTATTAGTTATATCATACTAATAAAATATATTTTAAAGTCAAATTTTCACTCCATAGGAGTGATATGCTAACAGTGTAATTATTAATTACAGCTCAGGCACTCATCAATACAAAATACTTTCGCTCGTGCTAGCAGTCTATCTTTAATCCAGCCTCTGCGGTGCTCGTAAGATTGACCAGTAAAATGGTCTTCACCGCACAAAAAAGCACGCCGAACACAACGTGATATACAGTGGTAGTACTTTGTACCAACCAAACTTACATGACGCTTTCTTACGATTGCCATAAGACACCCAGCTTTTTTTTCACACTGATGAAAGCCTAGTACTTAGTTCGCCAAACTTCAAAAATTCGAGTGGGTGTCTAGTTTATTCTTCGGTTTTGCCATTACAGGCCTGCCCTGTTTGTATGCAATTAACTGCCACAATTCGTTGAGCTCTTTTTCGGTAAGTGGTACGGCACATATATTATCAAAATTACGCTTAAAGCTTTTATAGTTTGCAAGTCGCGACACTAAAGCGCCTATCGGGCTAAGTAACAGCTTTTGTAGCAGTACAGGTTTATGCGTTTCTGGAAATAACCCGCCGTTAAGAAAGCAAATGCTTTGTATTTTTATGCCATGTACTTCATTTAAGTTGCTTCTAGCAAGTAGCTCTTGCGCTACTGTATCACCGTAATCGTGGCTTAAAATATGCTTTGCTTTTACATTGAACAGATTCAAAAAATGAGTCAGTAAATCCGCTTGCATAATAATGGTGTAGGTAACATTTTGCGGTTTGTCACTAAAGCCAAAACCCAGCGTATCGAGGATAAATACTTTAAACTATTGAGTGAGCTCAGCCCATTGATTATGCCAATCCCATTTTGTGGTTGGGTAACCATGGATCAGTAATAAACTCAGTGCTCCCTCTTCCCCTTGCACATGATATCTAATCTCATGACCTTGAAGTTCAAACGTCGATTGGCTCTTATGCCACGAAGCTAATAGTAAGTAATTATTGTAGTGTTACTAATGACATTCATGACGATTTCGGCGCATTTATAGGATTATAAACAAATGAATAAAGTATCTATCATAATAAACTTTTAATGTGGTGTTACTTAAGTGCTCCATGAAAATGTACATGAATTTATTATTTGCGGGTAGCCATTTCCATGACTAATATCATTTAAGATAGGACGACAATAACTAAATTAAGGAGTCAAAGTGAAAATATTGTCCGTTGACGATAACCCTCAAAATAGAAACATCATGGAAATTGCGCTTTCTAAGCAACACGATATTGCTTCATCTGATGGAACCGAGCCAATATTAGCACTAATGGAACAGCACCAGCCACAAGTCGTCTTAATGGATATTTTACTTAGTAATGGCCTTACTGGTTATGATTTAGTTGAACAAATAAAACAATCCGGTGAATACGATGATTGCGAAATTATATTTATATCCGCTTTAACATCAAGTGAAGACAAACTCACAGCATATGGGTATGGCGGCGATGATTATATTGCCAAGCCAGTAGACTTTAAGGAACTTAACGAAAAATTAAAGCGTGTTGAACTGCGTATTACAGAGCGAAATAATCTAAAAGAAATGTACGATGTTGCCTCTACAACTGCTTTTACATCAATGCAACAAGCAAGCGAACTTGGAGAATTAGTCACATTTTTTACTGACAATCTTGAGGTAACGGATTTAGACACATTATTTGCTAACGTACAGCGCTATTTTACTAATGCAGGCGCCAGCTGTTGCGTAGAGTTTAGGGTAGCAAACCAATATCACCAATTCCCAAAACAAACTATTTCTGACTTGGAAAAAGAAATTCTAGAACTAGGCAGAAGAGCCAAGCGAATAGTTCCATTTAGCTCTAATTTATTATTTAACGCGCCTGCTTGTTCAATGCTTATAAAGGGAATAAATACAAAGGATGAAGGCTTACTTGGTCGCCTTCGAGATAACTTTGCTATTTTGCTTACCATTATAGAAAGCCGGATAGAATTTATTGAACAACAATTAGAAAAAGCGACGATACGCCAACAAGCTTTAAACACTCTAAAAAGTCAACTTGCTGATGATTTTAGTACCATAAAAAAGCTATGCTCAGAGCAAGATAAACAAATAAAAATACTCGTAAATGACTTATCTCAAGCTATACAATCAAAAATGATCACTCTAGGCTTAGATGAAGAGCAAGAGTCGGAGCTAGTAGGCTTAGTTGATGAAACGAAAGAAATTGTAGAAGAAACCTTAATTCTGTCTTTTACACTAGAAGATAAACTTCAAGCCATTACAAAACGCTTAAAAGCTGTTGAATAATATAAGTACAATTTATAGACCAAGCCCGACAGAACCATTACGTTAAAACTTCAACCTTACTTCGCTCTTTTACAATTAAGCTCAAGAGTCAGTGATTATTGTAGTGTTACTAATGACATTCATGACAATTTCGCTGCTTTTAGAGGGTTACAAACACATAAATTAGTAACTAAATTAATTAAATCATCAACTTATGTCACCTAAATTAGAACTCTGTTGGGTGGCGCCTTCGGCTTAACCAACCTACCTTTTAACGTAGGTCGGATAAGTGGCGAAGCCACGCCATCCGACAAAAATGATGAATTTACTTGGGGCAACCCGACTTATCACGCTGTGTATAATATGCAAAATTGCGACTTAAATTAAGCCGCAATTAGATTTAAGCTCTGATATATGAAGTTAATATTTGCTCATTTTGGTCTTCAACCAAATAATTTTAGATAAATCATTACACTCCGTAGTTTGCATCAACTAGTTGACTAACAACAATATTTGAAATGTTTTCTTTAGACTTTAACCAAAGCTCAACGTCTGCTCTATCTTGGTTAGTCGCCGAACCATAACGATTAACAGAACAAATAAAACCACTGAATGACTTACAGTCACCTCCACCAGCAATACAAAGTTTTCTTTTATCGATGAATTCTAAAAGCCCATCTAGTAATAAATCAAATTCCGCTTCAGTAGCATTTAAATTACAAGTAAATTCAAAACCTAGAATAGCAAATTCATCTAAATACAATTTCTTGCGTAATCGTCTACTTTTAGTACTCATAAATATCCTTTGGCATATGACGCCAACTTATTAACCCGCCAATGAGGTACATAGAATAAGTTATAAAGAAACAAAATCCAAAGATAATTTACTATTTAACAAATAGTTAGAACATAACTAACTATTAAGTTGTTATCTGAGTGCTTTTTAATGAAGAGATTTATTCACAAAAAGGATAAGAGACGTTGCGCTTTTGTGAATTTAAGTTCTGATGTCTGAAGTCAAGATTTGACCACTTTGGTTTTTTCATGCACATCAGGAGGAGATGTAGGAAGAAAATCGAAATGTGACAACACTGAACCCTTATAACGCCCGCGTAATGGGCGCTAGCTTGCGAGCGTCCTAATTAACGCGTTTGTTAAGTGCATTATAGTTCTCGATGCACTGCTTTCGTTATGTCCCAAATTGATTTATCAAAACTCTTTTTTATAATGGTCGTATTATTAAAATTATGAGCTTTTGCCCAATCAATGGTTGTTTGAGGATATGGATCTACTATTAAAAGGTTTGGTCGTGCTTGCTCAATAGGCTCCCAGATATGTACATCATGAGCTATATATTTTATACCAACAAGAACAACTAAGCTTGAGGTAGCAATAATTTCAGAATATCTATTTTGTGTATTCTTAATCAGCTCACTATTTACAACGACACGCTTTCCCTCTGCATACATAGCTAAAACGGGGCTCAAGTCAGAGTTTTTTTGGTCATTACACCATTTTTCTACGTCATGAGCTGTCGACACAGCTTTAGTTTCTAAACCTTCCACATACGTTCTACAACCTATCATTGTATTGCCTGACATAACCATGCCATTAGGAAGTTGTGGTAGAAAATTAGATGAACCATGAGGCTTCAATAAGTTAACTCCATTATCATCAGCATTATAATCCAAGTTAAAGCCATTTCTAGTTAGGGATTGTTCTATCAATAAATCATAATTTAAAGTTGTGATATTTATCTGTTCCATACAGCTTCGTAGTTTATTAAATAAACGTACATAAGCATTGTCTGGCCTAGTAAAAAATTTTGATAAGTAACAAGCTAACTCCTTTTGAAGTGGATTAATGATTCGGCTGTCATCAGCAACTGTAGCCATACCTGCTTCAAATCCACAGGTTCTAAATACAGCTTTTGATTCAGAGCTAAGTCTATAAAATGCACCATTCAAGTTTTCAAGATCATTGAATAGGTCATTTCCCAATGGAGGATTTTTTGGCGAGCACCCACCTGAACCAAAACTTGCTCCCGCACCAAAAACTATACTAATCAGAATATTTCTCCTTGCCAGAAAGGCACTTAACAACTTTGTATCCGACATTTGTCGTTTTATAAACCGACAAATGTCTAAATATTACAATTAATCTAATTTAACCAGCGAATAAACACATGTAAACAATTAGTTAGCTCTCATCTAAATTTACTGGATGCAGAAAAACACCAAAATGGTGGAGCTCAGTAATATTAGACAAAAAGTGTTGTGCAAATAAACAATAGAGGCAGGTGTATTATTTTTACTGACAAATAGAATAACTTAGACTTTTATTTTCGCCTTGAGCCTTTCTCCTTGAACCTTTTCCCTTTCACCTTTTTCCTGAACCCACAACAAAAAAGCCGCTGTTCATTACAAACAGCGGCTTTCTTTCTAAAGCTTATGGCTAAAAACTGACAGCTGACAGCTGACAGCTGACAGCTAGTACTTTAAGCTTTACCAATCACTTCAAGTCCACCCATGTATGGGCGTAATACTTCTGGTACGACTACAGAGCCGTCGGCTTGTTGGTAGTTTTCTAGTATTGCTACAAGTGTACGACCAACCGCTAAACCTGAGCCGTTTAGTGTGTGTAAAAGCTCTGGTTTTTTAGCACCTTCACGACGAAAACGTGCTTGCATACGGCGTGCTTGGAAATCGACCATGTTTGAACATGATGAAATTTCACGGTAGGTGTCTTGTGCTGGTAACCATACTTCTAAATCGTATGTTTTAGCTGCGCCAAAACCCATGTCGCCCATACATAAAATCACTTTACGGTATGGCAATTCTAGCGCTTGTAAAATTTGCTCAGCATGGCCTGTTAGCTCTTCGAGTGCTTGCATTGAATCTTCTGGTTTTACAAGCTGTACAAGCTCTACTTTATCAAACTGGTGCTGACGGATTAAACCGCGTGTATCGCGACCGTAGCTGCCAGCTTCACTTCTAAAACATGGCGTGTGCGCTGTTAAGCGAATTGGTAAATCGCTTTCTTCGTAAATTTCATCACGTGCGCTGTTTGTAAGCGGTACTTCTGCCGTAGGAATAAGGCTAAAGCCAGCTTGCTGCTCGCCATCATCGTTCACTAGGCCTAACGTGTGGAATAAATCGCCCGCAAACTTAGGTAATTGGCTCGTACCGTATAGGCTTGCGCTATTAACTAAGTACGGTACATACATTTCTGTGTAGCCGTTTTTATCTGTGTGGGTGTCTAGCATGTATTGGGTAAGTGCACGGTGCATACGTGCTACTTGGCCGCGCATTACTGTAAAACGTGCGCCACTAATTTTAACGCCCATTTCAAAGTCTAGGCCGTTTAGGTCTTGACCTACATCAACGTGGTCTTTAACTTCAAAATCGTACTTTTTAGGTGTACCCCAAGTTAAAATTTCTACGTTGTCGTCTTCGTCAGCGCCTTCTGGTACCGACTCGTCCGGTAAGTTTGGAATTGCTAAGGCAATTTGTTTAATTGCTTCTAACACTTCGTCTTGCTCAGCTTTAGCCGCGTCTAACTCGCTGCCTAAGTTAGCAACTGCGTCTAGCAATGGTTGTGCGTCTTCGCCTTTTGCTTTTGCTTGACCAATGGCTTTAGCACTGGCGTTACGTTGACTTTGAAGTTCTTGCGTTTTTACTTGTAATGTTTTGCGTTTTTCTTCAAGTTCAGTCACTACCGCTACATCTAGCTCATAACCACGTGCGGCTAAACGTGCTGCAGTTTGTTCGACATCTTGACGTAAATATTTAGAATCTAACATGTTAGTTTTTTAACCTTTTTGCATTACTAGCTGAAGGCCCAGCCAAGCCATAAAAATACACACCATCACGTTTAAGATGATATTGAGGGCCATTTTAATAAAGTGACCTTGTTGTAATAACAACAACGAATCCATTGAGAATGTTGAAAAGGTGGTTAACGCACCTAAAAAGCCAATTCCGATGAGGGTTTTAGCAGGACTGACGGCAATAACTTGTTTATCTATTAAACCGTATAAAATGCCCATCAACAATGAACCCAGAATATTAACCGTCAACGTGCCAAAAGGGAATCCCCTACCGAGGAGTTTTAGCATGGTTTCGCTAATAAAAAACCGTAAACAGGCTCCTGACGCTCCGCCAAGGGCTATCATCATGTAAAGTTTAATCATGCTCATAACGTTTTATTGGACTTTGTGCGTCGCGCTCTTTTAAATAATCGAGCTTTTGTTTAATTTTTTGCTCAAGTCCACGATCACTTGGCTGGTAGTATTGTTTGCCATCCATTTCTGGCGGTAGGTATTTTTCGCCAGCAGCAAATGCGCCTTCTTCGTTATGCGCGTAACGATACTCTGCGCCATACCCTAAGTCTTTCATTAAATTGGTGGGGGCATTACGTAAATGCTCTGGTACCGGGTAGCTTGGCTCGTTTTTAGCGTCCTGTTTGGCTTGATTAAACGCCATATAAACCGCATTACTTTTAGGTGCACTGGCTAAATATAAGGTGGCCTGTGCAATGGCGCGCTCACCTTCGCTTGGGCCAACACGCTGAAAAATATCCCATGCGTTTAAAGCCACTTCCATCGCTCGTGGATCGGCGTTACCAATGTCTTCTGTAGCAATTGCTAATAAGCGCCTTGCAACATAAAGCGGGTCGCCGCCACCGGCTAAAATACGGCAGTACCAATAAAGCGCACCATCGGGCGAACTGCCTCGCACCGATTTATGAAACGCCGAAATTAAATCGTAAAATTCATCGCCGCCTTTATCATACTTGGCTAAGTGGGTGGGCAGTACTTGGCTCAGTACGTGTTCGTCTACGTTGTACTTGCCTTTTTGCTCAGTGGTTAAATCGACTGCTTGCTCGAGTAAATTAAGCACTTTACGGGCATCGCCACCGCTTGCTTGGCACAGCGCTTGTTTAGCGTTGTCAGCAATCACAATGTGTTTTTGGCTTAATTGCTCGTCTTGTTTGAGCGCGCGCTCTATTACTGTGTATAAATCGCTTTCTTGCAAGGATTTTAATACATACACCCTTGCGCGAGACAAAATCGCGTTATTAAGCGCAAACGACGGATTTTCGGTAGTCGCGCCTACAAATATAAAAGTGCCATCTTCAATGTGGGGTAAAAACGCATCTTGCTGAGACTTATTAAAGCGGTGTACTTCGTCAACAAACATTAAAGTGCGCTGACCGCGGCTTTGTAAGTTATCGCGCGCTTGGGTTACGCTATCGCGAATATCTTTTACGCCAGCGGTTACTGCCGACATTTGAATTAGTTCAGCGTCTGCATGGTTGGCAATAATTTGCGCCAGCGTAGTTTTACCTACACCCGGCGGCCCCCATAAAATTAAACTATGGCAGCGCCCTGCTACTATCGCTTGATGAAGAGGTTTATCAGCGCTGAGTAAATGTTGCTGCCCTATGTAATCGTTAAGCGATAAAGGACGCATACGCGCAGCGAGTGGGCGCACATCGGGCCCAAAGTTAAATCCTAAATTACTCACCGTTACTCTGATCGTCTATTTCTACACCCACTGGCGGTGTAAATTCAAAAGTTGTTTTATCAAGCTCAGTATTAACCTGTGCATTGCTAAATGTAAACGCAGACAGCTGGCCTGAATTATCTTTAACTACCAGTTTTGCAAGCCCTTGCTCGTTATCAGCAAAAGTAATATCAAGCTGCTCTACTTGGCTTTCTACCCCTTTATTTGGGGTAATGCTAAAGCCTAAATCGGTAGCGATCACGCTGTATTTTTCCCATTGCGCTGGGTCTTTAGAGGTGAGCAATATAAACGGTGTAGAGTCAATTAAGCCGCTGGTTTTCATAATGGTTACTTGCTCAGCAAAACTATCAAAGTAATAGGTTTTATCGCCGTTTGATACAAATAAAGTGTCGTCTGGGTTAGTTTGCTGCCAGCGGATCATTAATGGCTGTTGCAACGCAATATTGCCTTGACCTTGCATTACCAGTTGGCCTTCACCGTCGGTTACGTTTTGTTTAAATTGTGCTTTAAAACTTTTTAAGGTCGATAACTTATCTTGTAATGCTTGGCTGTCGTCAGCAAAGCTTGGCATCGCCACTAAACTGCCCAATACCAATAATAAACTGTTTAATTTTTTCATTAATTTGCTCCATTAGGTACTAATACATCGCGCGCGCCGTTGTGTCCTGGTGCACTCACGATACCTGATGTTTCCATTTGTTCTACTAATCGTGCAGCACGGTTATAGCCTACACGTAATTTACGTTGCACTGACGATACCGATACTTTACCGGTTTCTATTACAAAGGCGACCGCTTCGTCGTATAACGGATCTGACTCTTCATCGCCATTTTCGCTGGCTTCACCTGGTAATAGAATATCTTCCGTGGCATCGCCATTTAAAATCTCGTCTATGTAGTTTGGTTGAGCACGGGCTTTCCAATCGTTTACCACAGCATGTACTTCATGGTCGTCTACAAACGCGCCATGCACACGCTCTGGCACACTGGTACCTGGCGGTAAATAAAGCATATCACCCATGCCTAATAAGTTTTCAGCGCCTTGTTGATCAAGTATGGTACGCGAGTCTATTTTACTTGATACCTGAAACGCCATACGTGTAGGTATATTCGCTTTAATTAAACCGGTTATTACATCAACCGATGGGCGCTGTGTTGCCAAAATTAAGTGAATACCCGCAGCACGCGCTTTTTGCGCAATACGAGCAATTAACTCTTCAACTTTTTTACCTACAATCATCATCATGTCGGCAAATTCGTCAATAACCACCACTATGCTAGGTAATTTATCTAGCTCATCAGGGCCGTCTTTCATGCCGTCGGTGTCTTTAAATAATGGATCCATAATTGGGTAGCCCGCTTCTTTGGCTTCCATTACTTTTTGATTGTACCCTTTTAAGTTACGTACACCTAAAGCCGACATCAGCTTATAGCGGCGTTCCATTTCACCTACACACCAGCGCAGTGCGTTAGCCGCTTCTTTCATGTCGGTCACAACTTCACATAATAAATGCGGAATGCCTTCGTATACTGAAAGCTCAAGCATTTTCGGGTCAATCATGATCATGCGAACATCTTCAGGGCCCGATTTATACAGTAAGCTTAATATCATTACATTAACGCCCACTGACTTACCTGAACCGGTTGTACCGGCCACTAATAAATGTGGCATTTTACCTAAGTCTGCACACACAGGTTGCCCTGCAATATCTTTACCAAGCACCATGGTCAGTGGCGATGGGTTTTGCTCAAACTTAGGCGCGTTTATGACTTCTGATAAACGTACAATTTCACGGTATTTATTAGGCAGCTCAATACCGATATAGGTTTTACCAGGAATAACTTCAACCACGCGCACACTAATTGCCGAAAGTGAACGCGCTAAATCTTTTGACAGCCCTGTAATTTTAGACACCTTAATACCCGGTGCTAAATCAAGCTCAAAACGAGTAACAACAGGCCCGGGGTAAACCCCAACCACAGTGGCTTGCACGTTAAAGTCGAGTAGTTTTGTTTCTACAAGGCGTGATACGCTATCGAGCTCTTCTTGCGAAATTGGGTTTTTTGCTTTGTCGGGCCTGTCGAGTAAATCCAGTGATGGCAATGGCCCCGGTGGTGGCTCTTGCTCTAATAATTGCTCAAACTTCTCTTTTGCAGTTGGCGGCGGTTGAAACCCTGATTTAGGCTTGTTAATTGGCCTTGCTGGTGAAACCACGGTTGTTGCTGGTTTTTCAGGTTCAACCACAGGGCTTTGATCCAGCGCGTTAAGTGCTGCCTCGGTGTCCATAGGTTCATCGTCTATGGCGCTAAAGCTAATTTCTTGATCGAGTATTTGGTCAAGCTCGTCAAACGGCATAAACTCGTCGTCTTGAGGGGCATTAACCTTAGTTGCTGGTTTATCGAGTGCTTTTGGTTTGTCTGCTTTTTTATCAGCAAGTTCAGGTTCTTGTTGGTGTGTATCGTTTTCAAAATAGGCATCGGGTTGCTCGTCTTGTACTTTACCTGCAATGCGTTCGCGTTGCATCCAACCACGGGCATAGGTCACCAAAAAACGATATAACCTAACAATTAAATCACCCAAGTAATCAACAAATTGTACCCACGACACGCCTGTTAATAAGGTTAATCCTGCAAAAAAGAAACACAGTAGTAAAATAGAGGTACCGGTAAAATTAAACGCTGGCATCATGGCGGATGCAATCACATCACCCACTACCCCACCGGATGAAAAGTTATAAATATCATCAAAATTAATACTGCTAATAGCGGTTGCTGAGGTAATAAACAGCGCAAAACCAATAATGCGTAATCCAAGTGTGGTGTAATCGAGTTGTAAAATACGGTGTGGCTGCTTAAACACCAAGTAACCTAGCAGCTGAATAGCCGCTGGCACAAAATAGGCAAGCCAGCCAAAGGTAAGTAATAGTATGTCGGCCACCCACGCGCCCGCTGTACCCGTAATATTTTGTACGTTGGTAAATTCACCCGTTTGCGACCAAGCAGGATCGGCAGGATGAAAACTAATTAAAGCACATAAAATAAACACCGCTGCAAAGGTGCTGACGATGAGCCCCGTTTCTAATAGTCTTTGTACACCGTTTAGGCGCATAATTACCTATCCCTCATTATTATTTTTTACACTCACTTGGCAATAGAATACCTTAGCAGGAAATGTATTTTGATGCACTTTATCTTAACCATGATGGCCTGATTATGAACAAGTTTTTATTATTTAGTCGTACACTTATTAAAAAAGCAAAGTTGGCTGCAACAATAAAAGTATATTAAAGGCTGTTACTCTATCATTAAGCAACAAAAGGACGGATCACCACGCCCTCTTCACCTTTTACTTCTTCCATGACTACATAAGTGCGGCTTTCACTCACATTAGGCAGTTTTAATAATATATCACCGAGCACGCCTCGGTATTCTGACATATCGTTAACCCGGGTTTTTAATAAAAAGTCGAAATTACCCGAAACCAAATGACATTCTATAATTTCTTCGTGCTTTCTAACAGCGGCACTGAACTCTTCAAATACGTCGGGCGATGTTTTGGTAATGGTTACTTCCACATACACAGAAAGCCCTTGACCAAGCTTGGCAGGGTCAACCACAGCTTTGTAGCCTAAAATATACCCCTCTCGTTCGAGCTTTTTCACTCGCTCTAGACAGGGCGTGGCGCTTAGGCCAACTCGTCGGGCCAGTTCAACATTTGACAGGCGGCCATCGAGTTGTAATTCGACTAAAATCTTGCGATCAATACGGTCTAATAAGTTATGCATAGCTTTTTAGTTTTTTATTCTAATAAAATCGATTTAACAGATACTAACACTACAAAGACCTTAAAAAAAGGTGAGACACACTACCCTAGCATGAATATAATAGTGAAAAATTTTTATCCCGTTCTAACAAGGCAAAATTATGATTATTGGTGTACCTAAAGAAATTAAAAACCATGAGTACCGTGTAGGTATGGTTCCTGCGAGTGTTCGCGAACTTGTAAATCACGGCCACCAAGTGATTGTTGAAACTAACGCTGGTATGGGCATTGGTTTTACAGATGATGATTATGTTCAAGCAGGTGCTGAAATTTTAGAAACAGCTGCTGACGTTTTTGCAAAAGCAGAAATGATCATCAAGGTAAAAGAGCCACAAGCTGTTGAACGTGCAATGTTACGTGAAGACCAAATTCTTTTCACTTACCTTCACCTTGCACCGGATCTTCCACAAACTGAAGACCTTGTTAAAAGTAAAGCAATCTGTATTGCTTATGAAACAGTGACTGATGCACGCGGCGGTTTACCACTATTAGCACCAATGAGTGAAGTAGCGGGCCGTATGTCTATTCAAGCAGGTGCACAAGCGCTAGAAAAAGCAAACCACGGTCGTGGTATGTTACTAGGTGGTGTACCAGGCGTTGAGCCAGCTAAAGTTGTTGTTATTGGTGGCGGCATGGTTGGTCGTAGCGCTGCACAAATGGCGGTTGGCTTAGGTGCTGAGGTTGTTGTACTTGACCGTAACATCGACGTACTACGTGCACTAGACGCACAGTTTGGTAACAAAGTTAAAGCTATTTACTCAACAGCTGACGCTCTTGAAAAGCACGTACTAGAAGCTGACCTAGTAATTGGTGGCGTGCTTATCCCAGGTGCTGCTGCACCTAAACTAGTGACTGCTGAACACATTAAAGCAATGAAGCCAGGTGCTGCTATTGTTGATGTTGCGATTGACCAAGGTGGTTGTATTGCAACCTCTAAAGCAACTACGCACGCTGATCCTACTTTCATCGTTGATGAAGTTGTTCACTACTGTGTTGCTAACATGCCTGGTGCTGTTCCACGTACATCTACGTTTGCACTTAATAATGCAACATTACCGTTCATCATTAACCTTGCAAACAAAGGTTACAAAAAAGCACTACTAGATGACGCTCACTTCTTAAAAGGCTTAAACGTAATTAAAGGCCAAGTAACATACAAAGAAGTAGCTGAAGCGTTCAACATGGAATATGTTGACCCACGTACTGCAGTAGAAAACGCGTAACAATAATAGTTACCGCTTATACCTAAGTCATTATTTAGGTATAAGCATTAAAAAAGCAGCTAATTAGCTGCTTTTTTTGTATCTAAATTTTAGGGTCTGTGGTCAACAGACCCTCGTATTATATAAATCGTTTAATAATAAAATCGACTTTTACGCGCTTAGCTTGACCAAGCAGTTTTTTCACCGGCTGCGGGTAATCGTCCATGGTTTCTAAATCATTTGGACCGGTTAAACGACGACAATGCTTTAAAATCTCTTGGCGTTCATTATCAATGTCGCGCATTATCGTTTGCTCAGGATCTTCTATCAGGATGCCATTTTCGATATCGAGCCCCCACGCGCGCGGATTTAGGTTATGCCCGCTAAGTAAATGCACTTTACGGTCGCAGCAAATCCCTTTTAGATGGAACGAGTTACTCTCGTGTTTCCACAGGTATACGTTTAGGTTGCCATTATCTATGTGGCGTTTTTGCGATTTTACAAACTTGTGCAAAATAGTTTCGTATAAATAAGGCAGTGCACCAATTTTACTAAATGGCTCGCTAGGTGGCAGGTAAAAATCGTTTGCGGTTTTATCGCCCACCACAATAGTCACCTGCTTACCTTGCTTTAATAAGCGACGTAAAGAGCGCATTAAAGGCGCTGGAAAATTAAAATACGGCGTGTATAACACCAATTCTTGCTCGGTGGTATCAAATAACGCTTTAATTAAGCGATTGAGCTCGTTATTACGACGGCCTAACCCTAAAAATAAACGAATACCCATTGCATGGGTATTAAACTCTTGCGCATTTTTATAACTTGCCGATTTAAGCTCACGCATAAGTTGCTTTTGTTCAAGCTTAAAGTCAGCCATACGTTTAAGCGGTCGTTGATCAATTCTTGGTACCGCTTCAGAGCTTAATAAAGTTGATTCGATAAAATCGACTACTGAGTCACATAATTCGCTTTGCGATACTAAAAAGTAGCGATCGAGCCGGTATCGGTCGCTATATTGCAAATACACATTATTTAAACTGGCACCGCTGTAGAGCAGTGTGTCGTCAATAACAAAGCCTTTTAAATGCAACACCCCAAACAGTTCTTTTGCCTTTACGGGGACACCATACACTTGAACGTTTGAATTAAATTTTTCTAAATCGTCGCAATATAAGCTTGCATTGCCCTCTGACTTTTCAGCTCCAATTAAACCGCGTTGCGCACGATGAAAATCCACCAATACTTTTATCTCAAGCGCAGGATTAGCTAACGAAGCACTGTGTAGTGCAGCTAATATTTCACGACCCGCTTCATCATCTTGTAAGTAGAGTGTGGTGATATAAATTCGTTTTTTTGCGTTGGCAATTAAATCTAACAATTGCGTACGGTATTCTTGCGCATTGGTTAAGACGTTAACGTCTTTTGAAGTCAACCCAAATGCGGGTTTCTCTTGCCAAAATAACATAGTTGCCTATTCACTTAGGTCACATAATTAAGCAGTGACAAATCAAAATTAGTTAAAAGATAACAAAAAAAATCAGGCTGGTCATGAATAAACGTCGTTTTATTGACTAACAGTCTATTTATTAGTCGAGCACTGCCTATAAGTCATTTACTAGTACACATTAATGAACAGCTTCGGAATTTGCGAAAAAAAATAATCTCATCTTTTATTTACTTCCTGCTTGTTTTTCTTAGAATCGGGCGCATTAAAACCGTATTAAACGTTTAGGAAAAAATCATGACTGAAGCAAAACATTGTAAGTTACTTATTTTAGGTTCGGGCCCTGCAGGCTATACAGCTGCAGTTTACGCTGCACGTGCTAATTTAAACCCTGTTTTAATTACAGGTATTCAACAAGGTGGCCAGCTAACAACCACTACTGAAGTTGAAAACTGGCCTGGCGATGCACACGGTTTAACCGGCCCTGCATTAATGGATCGTATGAAAGAGCATGCAGAACGCTTTGAAACTGAAATTGTGTTCGACCACATCAACAAAGTTGACGTATCTAAGCGCCCTTTCACACTAACCGGTGACCAAGGTACTTACACCTGTGATGCTTTAATCATTGCAACAGGTGCCTCTGCTAAATATTTAGGCTTAGAGTCTGAGACTAATTTCCAAGGTCGCGGCGTTTCAGCTTGTGCAACCTGTGATGGCTTTTTCTATAAAGGTCAAAAAGTAGCGGTTGTTGGCGGTGGTAATACAGCGGTTGAAGAAGCGTTATACCTATCTAACATTGCTGATGAAGTTCATGTTATTCACCGTCGTGATAGTTTCCGTAGTGAAAAGATTCTTGCTGACCGCCTTGCTGAAAAAGCAGCAAACGGTAACGTTGTCATGCACTACAACCGTACACTCGATGAAGTGCTTGGTGACCAAATGGGCGTTACCGGCGTTCGCATTAAAGATGTGGCATCAGATGCTACTGAAGAACTTGATTTAGCGGGTGTGTTTATTGCCATTGGCCATAAGCCAAACACCGATATGTTTGAAGGTCAGCTAGAAATGAAAGACGGCTACTTAGTAGTTGAATCTGGTCTTAACGGTAATGCAACTCAAACAAGTGTGCCAGGCGTATTTGCTGCCGGTGATGTGTCTGATCATATTTACCGTCAAGCTATCACCTCTGCCGGTACTGGCTGTATGGCTGCACTTGATGCAGAACGCTTTTTAGATAACCTATAAGCATACATAGCATACTTTTGGGGCTGAATTTTCAGCCCTTTTTTGTGCCCAAACATTACGCCCGAAATAATTGCACTCGCACCAACATTCACTAGGCTTATAGTTGAAATTAGTCTTATTTATACAATTAATGGCTCAGGTACGATAGGATCTAAGGGTGAGCAACAAATACCGTCAAATTATATAAGTAAAACTAGCTATAATTATCGTCAGGAATAAAAGCTTTATTCATTTAGGCATTACTAGAAACTGTAAAATCAGTTAAAATGCTTAACTTCATATCAAGTAAATTACCGAGAGTTTTCTATGAGTTTGTATACAAAATATATGGAAGAAATCCAAACCCGTAAAACGGAGCTTGGATTAAGCCCACAACCAATCGATAGCGCTGAACTAGTATCAGAAATAATTAATCAAATTAAAGATACTAATAACGAGCACCGTAAAGATTCACTGCATTTCTTTATTTTTAATACTTTACCTGGAACAACCAGTGCTGCGGGCGTTAAAGCACAGTTTCTAAAAGAAATCATTTTAGGTGAAGAGCACGTTGCAGAGATCACTCCAGAATTTGCATTTGAACTGCTTTCACACATGAAAGGCGGCCCATCGATTGAAATGCTAATTGATTTAGCCTTTGCTGATGACGCAAAAATCGCAGCACAAGCTGCAGAAGTACTGAAAACTCAGGTATTCTTATACGATGCAGATATGGAGCGCATTAAAGCGGCCTACGAAGCAGGTAACCCAATTGCTAAAGAATTACTAGAGAGCTTCTCAAAAGCTGAATTCTTCACAAAACTACCTGACATCGAAGAAAAAATCGAAGTAGTAACTTACATTGCTGGTGAAGGCGACATCTCAACTGATTTACTGTCTCCAGGTAACCAAGCACACTCGCGTGCTGACCGTGAATTACACGGTAAGTGCATGATCACTGAAGAAGCACAACAAGAAATTGTTGCCCTTCAAAAGAAACACCCTAACGCTAAAGTAATGCTTATTGCTGAAAAAGGCACCATGGGCGTTGGTTCATCACGTATGTCTGGTGTGAATAACGTAGCACTTTGGGCGGGTAAACAAGCAAGTCCATACGTTCCTTTCATCAACATTGCACCTGTTGTTGCAGGTACTAACGGTATTGCACCAATCTTCTTAACAACGGTTGATGTAACTGGCGGTATTGGTCTTGACCTTAAAAACTGGGTTAAAAAAGTAGATGCAGACGGCAATACAGTAACTGATGCAAATGGTGATGCAGTGCTTGAAGAAGCCTACTCTGTTGCTACTGGTACTGTGCTAACAATCAATACTAAAGAGAAAAAACTTTATAACGGTGATAAAGAGCTTGTTGATATTTCATCAGCATTCACACCGCAAAAAGTTGAATTCATGAAAGCTGGTGGTTCTTACGCTGTAGTATTTGGTAAGAAACTACAAACGTTTGCTGCTGAAACGCTCGGCATTGAAACTCCTCTTGTGTATGCACCTTCAAAAGAAATTTCACATGAAGGCCAAGGCTTAACAGCGGTTGAAAAAATCTTTAACCGTAATGCGGTAGGTGTTCTATCTGATACACCACTTCATGCAGGCTCAAACGTTCGCGTTAAAGTGAACATCGTTGGTTCGCAAGATACAACCGGTCCAATGACAGCACAAGAATTAGAAGCGATGGCGGCTTCAACGATTTCACCACTTGTTGATGGTGCTTATCAGTCTGGTTGTCACACTGCATCAGTATGGGATAGCAAAGCACAAGCTAACATTCCTAAACTAATGGCGTTTATGAATAAGTTTGGTTTGATCACTGCACGTGACCCGAAAGGCGTTTACCATGCAATGACTGACGTTATTCACAAAGTATTGAACGACATTACAATTGATGATCGCGCTATCATCATCGGTGGTGACTCGCATACTCGTATGTCTAAAGGCGTTGCCTTTGGTGCCGATTCAGGTACTGTTGCTGTTGCACTTGCAACCGGTGAATCAGCGATGCCGATTCCTGATTCAGTTAAAGTGACGTTTAAAGGCAAAATGGCTAAGCACATGGATTTCCGCGACGTTGTACATGCAACGCAAGCGCAAATGCTTAAGCAATTTGGTGGCGAAAACGTATTCCAAGGTCGTATCATTGAAGTGCATATTGGTACCCTAATGGCTGACCAAGCGTTTACTTTCACTGACTGGACTGCAGAAATGAAAGCGAAAGCGTCAATCTGTATTTCAAATGATGAAACGCTAATTAAGTCAATTGAACTTGCTAAATCACGTATCCAAATCATGATCAACAAAGGTATGGATAACGAAGCGCAAACGCTACAAGGTCTAATCGACTTAGCTGACAAACGTATTGCAGGTATTCAATCTGGTGAAGAGCCAGCACTTTCTCCAGACGACAACGCTAAATACCACGCAGAAGTTGTGGTTGATTTGGACCAAATCGTTGAGCCAATGATTGCCGATCCAGACGTGAACAACGATGATGTTTCTAAGCGTTATACTCACGATGTGATCCGCCCTGTTTCTTTTTACAACGACAAACCTGTTGATTTAGGTTTCGTTGGTTCGTGTATGGTTCACAAAGGCGATATGAAAATTATTGCTCATATGCTGCGTAACCTAGAAAAGAAAAACGGTTCTATCTCATTCAAAGCACCATTAGTTGTTGCGCCACCAACATACAACATTGTTGATGAGCTTAAAGCGGAAGGCGACTGGGATATTCTTGCTAAATACGCAGGTTTTGAATTTGACGATGAAAAACCAAAAACAGCGGCACGTACTAAGTATGAAAATATCCTATACCTAGAACGCCCTGGTTGTAACTTATGTATGGGTAACCAAGAAAAAGCAGAACCTGGTGACACTGTTATCGCAACATCAACTCGTCTGTTCCAAGGCCGTGTAGTAGCCGATACATCTGAGAAAAAAGGTGAGTCACTACTAGGTTCTACGCCGGTTGTAGTACTTTCTACTGTACTTGGTCGTTTCCCGACTATCGAAGAGTATAAGTCTGCGGTTGAAGGTATTGACCTTACCTCGTTTACACCTGTTGAAGAAGCAATGACAACTAAGTTCAACGCTGGACAAGCAGTACCTGTAAAAGTGGTTAGCTAATCCATTAGTTAACACTTTTTAAGCTAATAATTAAAAGCGCGTTTTAAACGCGCTTTTTTTTTGCCTAACAAAAATAGCGCTTAGAAAGTAAGTCCTATGCAGTGACACAATAATTTGTGGTTTGTGATTTTAAAGCAACAGGTTACACTTTATCTTGACCATGCAGTTATTCAATCGGTGTTATGACTAAACAACTCTATCAACTCGCTCAAAGCCACTTTGCTTTTCCTGATCCCAACCTTGCATTAGATGATCCCGATGGTTTACTTGCCATTGGTGGATGCTTATCGGTAACGCGATTAAAAAATGCCTACAGCCAAGGTATTTTTCCGTGGTTTAGTGAGCACGAGCCAATTATGTGGTGGTCGCCTAGTGAGCGCGGTATTGTTGAGCTAAATGATTTTCATGTTAGTAAAAGCCTACGAAAACATTTAAAAAAGCACCCGGTCACCGTAACCATAAACCATGCCTTTGAAGAAGTGATAGAAGCATGTCGCGATCAGCGTATTGATACCGATGGCACCTGGATCACCCCACAAATGCAACAGGCGTACATTAATGCCCATCACCATGGCCTTGCTCATAGTTTAGAAGTTTGGCGCGAGGGAGAGCTTGCAGGTGGCTTATATGGCATCATGCAAACCGGTGTTTTTTGTGGTGAATCAATGTTTCATCATCAAACAAATTGCTCCAAACTGGCTATGTGGGCGCTAGTTAATTGGCTTAAACGCCATAATGCGCATTTTATTGATTGCCAATTAGAAAACCCTTATTTAATGTCGTTAGGTGCTAGCGTGGTTTCGCGTGAAGAATTTTTAACTAAACTTAATAAAGCACAGTGTTACACCCCAGCTGCCAGCATGTGGCAGCCACAGGAGCTAATCGCGATATATGAATGAACAACTTCCAGCTCGTATAGGCCTAAGCCAACCGTTTGAATGCAGTTATTTACCTGATCGCCAAGAGCAACTGCTGGTGATACTCGACCCAAGTTGTTATAGCAGCAACAAGTTTGAGTCGTTATTAGGATTAGGCTTTCGTCGCAGTGGTAACCAAATTTACCGTCCGCACTGCCCTATTTGCAGCGCGTGTAGTTCTGTGCGCGTTTTAGCTGATGAGTTTATGCCGACAAAATCGCAAAAACGTAAACTTAACAAAGCAAAAAACCGCTTTGAGGTAAAATATTCTCAAGTTGAACGCGAACAATACTATCCACTTTACAGTAAATACATTAGCTTGCGCCACCAAGACGGTAGTATGTATCCACCTGATAAATCACAATTTCAAAGCTTTTTGTTTTGTAGTTGGTTAACCATTACTTTTATAGAGCTTTGGGATCAAGATAACTTAGTGGCTGTTGCTGTAACTGATTGTATGGACAACGCTATTTCGGCAATTTATACATTTTTTGACCCTGACTATGAGCACTTTAGTTTAGGCACTGTAATGATATTACAGCAACTTAAATTTGCTAAACTACAACAAAAACAATTTGTTTATTTAGGCTATCAAATAGATGAATGCGACAAAATGAACTATAAAACGCAGTTTTTACCTGCTCAAAAACAGTGCAATGACCAGTGGCTGGCTATTTAATTTACAAAAATAGCCCCTGCGCCTTTACTTATTGGCGTATTTTGGGCAAAATCTGCAGCGTTTAACTATTAAAGAGGTGTTACGCTAAACATGGCGAAAGAAGACGTAATCGAAATGCAAGGGACAGTCCTTGATACTTTACCAAATACAATGTTCCGAGTTGAGCTAGAAAATGGTCACGTAGTTGTGGCTCATATTTCAGGTAAAATGCGCAAAAACTATATCCGTATTTTAACCGGCGATAAAGTAACGGTAGAAATGACTCCTTACGATTTATCGAAAGGTCGTATCGTATTCCGTGCTCGCTAAGTAAGTGCGTAAACGAGATTTAGTTTTTGGCTAGTGCAAACTAGCTTTAAGCGTTTATTAAATGTAATTAATGGATACTCGCCAGTAATTACATTTAATAAACAAAAAACCCAGCCTTTGCTGGGTTTTTTGTTGTCTATTTCTTAGGCAAATAAAAAAGCCTGCGCAAAGCAGGCTTTTGTATAACGACCATTAGGCTGGGGTTAAATCACTTTCGTAATCAAAACGCAGCTTTTTATCTTTAACCGATACTTTTACCGTACCGCCAGAAATTAGCTCACCAAACAATATTTCGTTTGCCAATTGCTTTTTAAGGTCTTCCTGAATAACACGTGCCATAGGACGTGCGCCCATTGCTTTGTCATAGCCTTTGTCAGCCAACCATTCACGTGCTTTAGACGTCAGCTCAAGATTAACTGATTTCTTGTCTAGTTGCGCTTGAAGCTCCACAACAAACTTATCAACCACTTGTAAAATAACTTCTTTATCGAGGTGATTAAACCAAATAATGTTATCTAAGCGGTTTCTAAATTCTGGTGAAAATACTTTATTAATTTCACCCATTGCATCGTGCGTATGGTCTTGCTCACTAAAGCCAATCGACTTACGTGTGGTTTCTTGCACGCCGGCATTAGTGGTCATCACGACTACGACGTTTCTAAAGTCGGCTTTACGACCATTATTATCAGTTAGCGTACCGTGATCCATAACTTGCAATAAAATGTTGTAGATATCTGGATGGGCTTTTTCAATCTCATCCAAAAGTACAACAGCGTGTGGATTTTTAATGACCGCTTCTGTTAGTAAGCCGCCTTGTTCAAAACCAACATAACCCGGAGGCGCACCAATTAAACGGCTCACCGCATGGCGCTCAACATATTCAGACATATCAAAACGAATAAACTCAACGCCCATACACTTAGCTAGTTGCTTGGTAACCTCAGTTTTACCGACCCCCGTTGGGCCTGCAAATAAGAACGAACCAACCGGTTTGTTCTCATTCGCTAAACCTGAACGCGACAAACGAATGGCAGAAGTTAATGCATCAATAGACTGATCTTGCCCAAACACTAACATTTTTAAGTTACGGTCTAAGTTTTTCAGCGTTTCTTTATCAGACGATGATACATTTTGTGGCGGGATACGCGCCATTTTTGACACAATCAGCTCGATATCAGAAACACCAATCGTTTTTTTACGTTTAGAGGTAGGTAACAAGCGTTGGCTTGCACCCGCTTCATCAATAACATCAATCGCTTTATCAGGCAGATGACGTTCGTTAATGTACTTAGCGCTAAGCTCGGCTGCCGCCTTCAACGCTTTTTGCGTGTAACGAATACCATGGTGTGCTTCATAACGCTCTTTTAAGCCGTTAAGAATTTTAGTGGTGTCTTCCACACTGGGCTCAAGCACATCAATTTTTTGAAAGCGACGTACCAAGGCACGGTCTTTCTCAAAAATATTTTTGTACTCACCATAAGTGGTAGAACCCATACACCGTAATTGTCCACTGGAAAGTAGCGGTTTAATTAAGTTTGAGGCATCCATTACCCCACCCGATGCAGCACCTGCACCGATAATGGTATGAATTTCATCTATAAATAAAATAGAGCCTGGTTTAGCTTGCAGCTCTTTTAATAAGCTTTTAAAGCGCTTCTCAAAATCGCCTCGGTATTTAGTACCGGCAAGCAAAGCGCCCATATCTAATGAGTAAACAACCGCATCAGCAATAACTTCAGGCACTTGTTCGTTAACAATTCGATACGCTAAACCCTCAGCGATGGCGGTTTTACCCACGCCGGCTTCACCAACCAGTAATGGGTTGTTCTTTTTACGACGACACAACACCTGTACGGTGCGTTCTACTTCGCTGTCGCGACCAACTAGAGGGTCAATGTTGCCCTCTTTGGCTTGTATGTTGAGATTAGTGGTGAAGCTGTCGAGCTTACTCGCTTCTTCACTGGCAACTTCTTGCACTTCTTCATGTATATCGTCAGTATCATCGCCTAATTCGTCGTCACCTTTGGCAATCCCATGAGAAATAAAATTAACAATATCAAGGCGAGAAATATCATTCTTTTTAAGTAAATAAACTGCTTGGCTTTCTTGCTCAGAAAAAATAGCCACCAGCACATTTACACCAGTCACTTCATTTTTTCCCGAAGATTGCACATGAAATACCGCGCGCTGTAATACACGCTGAAAACCAAGCGTTGGTTGAGTTTCGCGTTCTTCTTCTAAATCAGGAATAACCGGTGTGGTTTCATCAATAAATTCAAGTAACTCTGTTTTTAATCCAGAAATGTCAACACCACACGCATTAAGCGCTTCTCCAGCTGATGGATTATCGAGTAGAGCTAATAAAAGATGCTCTACGGTCATAAACTCATGACGACGTGTACGCGCTTCACGAAACGCGGTGTTCAAAGTTAGTTCTAAGTCTTTATTTAGCATTGGCAACCCCTTACAGAGATAATAATTTTATACCGCACTTCAAAGATGAAAGTTCACCTTTGTGGTATTTATTCCTGCTCACAACTACATAGCAGTGGATGCTCGTTATCCCTTGAGTAGCGGTTAACTTGCTCAGCCTTGGTATGTGCTACATCGGCGCTGTAAACACCACAAATGCCCTTACCTTGCTGATGTATTTGCAGCATCACATCAGTTGCTCTATCGCTATCCATATTAAAAAACGTCATCAAGATCTCAATTACAAAATCCATCGGCGTGTAATCATCGTTGTTTAACACAACTTTATATTTTCGCGGTGGCTGCAACTTTTGCTTTTCACTATCGCGAACGGTGTCGATAACACCAGAATCTTTCATACCACTCATAATTAAATATAGTCTTGTCTTTGTAACTCAAGCAAACTTGAATAAAAAAATAAATAAAATGTTAAAAAATAACCCAAAACACTTGACTGGTTGCTTAAATAAACTACAGTCAAATGGTGATTGATTAAACCTTAGTCAGTCTAGCAAACAATACAGTTTAGGATAACTAAATTAGTCAACTTATAGAAGGATGTAGAAGTATGGCTTGTGGTAAAGTCAAATGGTTCAACAACGCCAAAGGTTTTGGTTTCATCGTAGAAGACGGTTGCGAGAACGACATTTTTGCTCATTACTCCACTATTGTAATGGACGGATACAAGACGCTTAAAGCTGGTCAAGATGTTACCTTCGAATTACAACAAGGCCCTAAAGGTCTACACGCTACTAATATAGCCCCTAACGGCGATATTTTAGAGTGATTGTAAATATGAGACTAAAGCGAGCGACCTATTTAGATCCTCGCTTAATTCCCTAAAACCCCTAACCACTTCTATATTAATTGCTTCATTGTTCGTTAATTCAACCCCACTCCTTGATTTTATTTTATCTACCCCAATAATTTCATTATTAGATGTTTAACTGCTGGCGTTTGGCGCGTAATCCTAGCCCTTTTTAGCCAAGCTTGTTACACTCTTTATCCTGTAAAACGTAATTACTTTAGCCTAATGGCTAGTTTAGATTTACATAAATTTTAGTTATAAAAGACACTAGTCCGTCAGGTGTGATTATTCTTACCTTGTTTAGGTTATACGAGTACCAACACCTAACAGACTACTCATTGCATACATTAATACTTTATTTATAAGGTATTAGGCGATGATTTCTTTGCATTGTTGAATTTGGCCAATGCGGCCTACTATCTAGGAATGATGATGACATCAAAAATTATCTATACAAAAACGGACGAAGCTCCGGCATTAGCAACGTATTCGTTGTTACCAATTATCCAAGCGTACACAAATGCGGCAGGTGTTGAAGTTGAAACACGCGACATCTCACTCGCTGGTCGTGTTATTGCGAGCTTCCCGGATTACCTAACAGAAGAACAACGCATTGGTGATGCACTTGCAGAACTTGGCGAAATGGCGAAAACACCAGAAGCTAATATCATTAAATTACCGAACATCAGTGCCTCAGTTCCACAACTTCGCGCTGTAATTAAAGAGCTTCAAGAAAAAGGTTATGCACTTCCAGAATACCCTGTAGAACCTAAAAACGATGAAGAAAAAGCGATTCAAGCCGCCTATGACAAAATTAAAGGCAGTGCAGTAAACCCTGTACTTCGTGAAGGTAACTCTGACCGTCGCGCACCAAGTTCAGTAAAAGAATATGCACGTAATAACCCACATTCAATGGGGGCATGGAGCAAAGATTCACAGTCTTATGTTGCAAGCATGGAAGAAGGTGACTTCTTTGGTTCAGAGCAATCACTAACTGTTGATGAAGCAACGGATGTTCGTATTGAACACGTAGCGGCTAATGGCGATATCACTGTACTTAAGCAAAGCACACCGCTACTTGCTGGTGAAGTTATTGATGCATCACGTATTAGTGCTGCAAAATTACAAGCATTCCTTGAAGCTGAAATTAATGCAGCTAAAGAAAAAGGCGTGTTATTTTCGCTTCATATGAAAGCGACCATGATGAAAGTATCTGATCCAATCATCTTTGGTCACGCTGTAAAAGTATTTTACAAAGACGTTTTTGCAAAACACGGTGCACTTTTTGAAGAGCTAGGTGTTGATGTAAATAACGGTTTAGGCGATGTGTACTCTAAAATTCAAACTTTAGATGACGCTAAGCGCGAAGAAATTGAAGCTGACATTCAAGCTGTTTACGCTGACCGCCCTGCTATCGCAATGGTTGATTCTCATCGTGGTATTACAAACTTACACGTACCAAGTGATGTGATCATCGATGCCTCTATGCCTGCTGCAATTCGTTCAAGCGGTCAAATGTGGAATAAAGACGATAAATTACAAGACACAAGCTTTGTAATTCCAGATCGTTGTTACTCTGGCGTTTACCAAGCAACGATTGATTTTTGTAAAGAGCACGGTGCATTTGATCCTACGACTATGGGTAGCGTACCAAACGTTGGCCTTATGGCTCAAAAAGCAGAAGAGTACGGCTCACACGATAAAACATTTGAAGCAAAAGCTGACGGTACTATCCGTGTTGTAGACACAAACGGTAATACGTTACTTGAGCACAGTGTTGAGAAAGGCGATATCTGGCGCATGTGTCAGGTTAAAGATGCACCTATTCAAGATTGGGTTAAACTTGCAGTAAACCGCGCTCGCGCAACAGGTAATCCGGCTATTTTCTGGTTAGATGCAGAACGTGCACACGATGCTGAGCTAATCAAAAAAGTAAATAAATACCTGCCAGATCACGACACTGCTGGCCTAGATATTCAAATTTTATCGCCAATGGATGCAACCTTGTTCTCACTAGCACGCATCAAAGAAGGTAAAGACACAATTTCTGTAACGGGTAACGTGTTACGTGATTATTTAACAGATTTATTCCCAATTTTAGAATTGGGTACCAGTGCTAAAATGCTTTCAATTGTGCCACTAATGAATGGCGGTGGTTTATTTGAAACTGGTGCGGGTGGCTCTGCACCTAAGCACGTTCAACAATTTGAGAAAGAAAACCACTTACGTTGGGATTCTTTAGGTGAATTCTTAGCACTTGCTGCGTCACTTGAGCACCTAAGCACAACAACAGGTAACAAAAAAGCACAAGTACTTGCAGATACACTTGATAAAGCTACCGGCACATTCTTAGCTGAAAACAAGTCGCCTTCACGTAAAGTAAAAGAGATTGATAACCGTGGTTCTCATTTCTTCTTATCTTTATTCTGGGCACAAGAACTTGCTAAGCAAAATGATGACAGCGAGCTTAAAGCGCAGTTTACGCAAATTGCTAGCGACCTTGAAACTAACAAAGAGCAAATTGTTAGCGAGCTAAACGATGCACAGGGCCCAGCAATGGACATTGGCGGATACTTCCAGCCAAATGACGATGCAGCTTTTAAAGCAATGCGCCCAAGCACAACATTTAACGAGATTTTATCTAAACTGGTATAAATCCATTAAATGAATGAAAAGGCGCTCCAAAGAGCGCCTTTTTTTTGTGCCTAATACCAATTCGCTTATTTAAGTGGTTTACTTTGCAGATTGGTATAAGTAAAAGCTGTTCATAAAAAAGGCCGCTAATGCGGCCTTTTATATTCAACTAAACAAGTTTATTTAGTGTATGCACGTGGCATGTTTGATTCTGTTGTATAGCGCTCACGCAGTTTATCTTGGCGAGATTCAGTACTTACCTCAACCCCATTAATAAACATTTTATTTACGTGGCTGCTCAGCTCAAACGGGTCATTACTCCACATTACAACATCAGCGGCTTTACCCACTTCTAAGCTACCAGCATTAATACCAAATACATCAGCCACATTTGAAGTCATCGCTTTTAATGCGCCTTGCTGGCTCATACCGTAAGACACTGCATTACCGGCATCATAGCGGAGCTGGTAAACATTATGACTGGCATCGCCACCCACAGTTAAAAGTACTTTAACACCTGCTTTTTCTAGTATGCCGGCATTATTTAGGCTTGCATGTAATGAATCAAAACTGCCTGGTAAGTTATCCATTGCACTGATGATCACAGGAATACCCGCTTTTGCGATTCGATCTTTAACTACAACGGCATCTTGCGCACCATTAAGAACAATATTTACCCCAAACTGCTGTTTCACTTTTATAAGTTCAACAATATCCGATGCACGCGACACACTAATTAGTAATGGCATATCGCCTTTTAGTACTTTAGCCATTATTTTATCTTCAGCACTTGGCTTAGCATCGTCTTTTTTAGCTTCTTTGCTTGCTTTAGTTTGGTGCTCATCTAACTTATTGATCAGTGTTTGCAATGTAAATGCACGAGAGCCTTTGCTTCGCTCACCCAAATGAACCACTAATGCCGCTTGCTTTTTGTTTACGCTTTCAAAGCTGCCGCTTAAATCCACCACACTGGCAAGGCCTGCAAATATGCTGTCACCGCCGTACGGGGTGATCAAATCGCGAGTAACACCGCCTTTACGTGCATAAGGGATTAGGCTTGAACGAGGGTTAAATGCCAAGCTTGCATCAAAATCAATACCTGCTTTTTCTTCTCCCGCATCGCGAGAGCCCGCAACCGCACCTACTTCAACTAAACCAAGTTGATTTACAGTGGCAATAAAACCAGGGGTCACGATTTGACCTTTGGCATCAATAATTTTATCTGCTTTAACATCGCTAGGATTAATTGCAGTGATTTTGCCATCATTCATTACGATGCTGGCAGACTCTAATACGCCTTGATCTGAGGATGTATGCAGTTTTGCATTAATTATAGCAAGAGATTGAGCGCTCACCGCACCCGATGCTAGTAACCCTGCAGCAACCAGAGAAAGCGAAAACGAACGTGATAATTTTTTCATTCTGGGTGCTCCTTATTGTTGACCTAACATAAAATCACTTTGTGCTTGGAATGCGCTATCGTTTCTATCGTAAACTTTTGCGCCATCAACAAACACTTGCTCTGCTTTTGCGTAAACGCTAAATGGGCTTTGATTCCAAATAACCACATCAGCTTGTTTACCTGCTTCAAGTGAGCCTGTTTTATCTTCAATGCCGAGTGATTTAGCGGCATTAGCCGTGATCCACTTAATTGCATGCTGCTCAGAAATATCAAAACCATTTTGGTTTGCACTGTACATTACTTTTGCGGCTTCTTGATTTAAGCGCTGAATGGTCGTGTCTGAGTCTGAATGCACAACGGCACATGAGTTTTTAACTGCATCAACAATCGCTACGTTCTCTTGTACCATATCGTAGGCTTCCATTTTAAAGCCCCACCAGTCTGGCCAAAGTGCTGCACACGAGCCATTTTCAGCCAGTAAATCTGCGATTTTATAGGCTTCAATACCGTGATGGAATGTACCCGCATGGTAATTAAACTCTTTAGAAAGGTCGATCATCATCGCCATTTCTTCAGCTTTATAACAGTGATTGTGAATACGAACCTCACCTTCTAAAACACCGCGAAGGGTATCGTATTTAATATCGCGGTGTGGAGCTTCTGGGTTTTTACCCGCAGCGTAATCAGCATCGTATTTGTCCCAAGCACGTTTGTACTCTTGAGCGCCAATCCAAGCTGTGCGATAGCCTGCCATATTACCCATACGTGTCATCGGTAATTCACCTTTACGGCCATAAACGCGTTTAGGGTTTTCACCACACGCCATTTTTAAACCGTATGGTGCATCAGGAAACTTCATCCCTTGCATGGTGTGAGCCGGTACATTTTTAAGGGTAACGCCACGTCCACCAAATAAATTAGCTGAACCTGGTAAAATTTGTAACGAGGTAATACCGCCTTCACGTGCGCGATTAAAACCTGGATCTTGTGGCCAAATTGAATGCTCAACCCATACTTCTGCTGTATTTGGGCTAGTCATTTCGTTGCCATCTTGGTGAGACTCAACCGACGGATTTGGATAAGCACCTAAATGAGAGTGAACATCAATAATACCTGGTGTTACCCATTTGCCTTGCGCATCGATAGTGGTGTCTGCGTTAGCGGTTAAATCTTTACCAACTTGATGTACTTTACCATCAACAAGTAATACATCGGCTTCATCTAAACGCTCACCCGTGCCCGTTAATACAGTGGCATTGGTAATTAATGTGCTTGATGTAGCAACGGGTTGATAAGTACTTGGGTATGGGTTTTTATTAATGGTTACTTTTGCATCTTGCGGGCCGCTTTCTTGGCAACCAACAAGAGCCACTGCTAAACCAACAGCTAACAATGAGGGAGCAAATTTTTGCATGTTTTTAGGTTCTCCTGTTTTTTTACTACTTTAGCGAAAGCAAACGCATAAAGCTAAAAAAACAGGTGAAAAGGCGGTTATTTAAGGTGAGTTTCTGTAATTATTTTTTTATATAATTGTTATAAAGCTTATCCAGTGCCCCTTCTGTGGTGAGCGATGGATCTTTACTAATAAAGTGTTTAACCGTTCGGGTTACAAAATCCGAATTTTGCTTATGTAATTTTGAAAAATCTTTAATTAATGTATTACCATCTTTTGCGGCGGTGACTTTATCATGACGATGCCTGTATTGGCTCAATGCCTTATTAAAATCGCCTTGATAATCCTCGACTAAAATTTTATAAAAATCACTTTTTTGTACTTTTAATACAGTAATGCAATAGTTAAGCGCTTCTTTAAAGTCGGTAAATACGGTGCCTTCTACATCAAACTCTTTGGTTTTTTCGCGCACCGTAACGCGCGCTTCTTCAGTGGCATAACTAAACCCTGTAAAGGCGAGTCGCTCAGCCGCTTCTTTACCGAGTTTCATGCCCGCTTGAATGCTGTGCGCAAATTCATCGCTCATGTCGCCAAGCTCGCTTTCTTCCCACATGTTGTACACACGTAAGGGCTTGGCGTATTTATTTGATAGTTTCTTTTTAAGCTTACTAAAACGCTCATCAATGGTCATTAAGCGTTCATTATGAAGTAATGCATGGCATTCATAACAAGCCGCAATAGCAACAAAATCTGCTTCTTCGCCTAAATCAATAATACTCTGTAACATGTGCAATGGTGGGCAATGATCGCGCTCTGTTGCCTCACACCCGCAATAAAAACATTGGTTAAAATGCTGTTGCTCACACGCATAAGCTTGCTGGTAGTAACTGGCTAACGTTTTATTCACAATTGCGCTCCAAAAATATAAAATGCCACAAATTTAGGGCGCGATAATAACAGTCTGAAAAAATATTTCAGTATGAAAACGCTAAAGTGTGTCAAAAATAAATTACTTAACCTGAACTTTGGTTAAGAGATTTACTAACATATTGAATTATATTAATAATTTAGTTCGTTTTCTCCAGCTAGAAATTTACAGTGAAAACAAGGCGAATTTTCGCGTCAATAGCGGGCCTATTGCAAGTAAATTCAACGCAGTTAGCGCTGAAAATAGCTGCTTGAGATAGATTTATTATCCATAGTTCAGGTTACTTATGAACAACTTTTCATACACCTACAAAATTGCATAATTTATATACACATCTTCTTACAGCTTGCCCCATTCAGTTAACAACATTCTGGCTACATTAAACAATACTTAAGTTGCACATAAACAAAGAGGCAAATACTATGATTTCTTTCAAAGCAACTCTATATTCAACTGTATTATTGGGCGCAGCAACATTAACAGCGCCTGTAATGGCAACCACTTTTGTTGCCGCTGATTCATCACCCGGTACACAAGTTTGCATGGCCGTTGCATCTAACAAACAACTGACACTGCACAAAACAATTAAAGAGCTCCATACCAACAAGCATGTAATTGGCAAAAAATTACGCTGCAATGATTTATCAATGAATGATTTTGTAGCGCTTTATGATTTAGACAAATCTGCACGCTTTTTCAATATTGAGGCTACCACCAGCACATCAATAAGGGATTTGGCAAAGGTAAATAAACCGATGGTGGTTATTATGGCGGGATCTAAATAACCTAAATTATGACTAGGAAATCGGTTTTAATACGTTCAATTTACACGAATCAAACACGTTAAGCAGGGCTTAGTACCTGCTTAACGTGTATTTATTATTAAATAAGCGCTGCCAACAAACCAAACAAGCCACCAAATACCCCACCCCATACAACGAGCCAACCTAAATGCTCACGGATCATGGTTTGAATAATTTCTTTTACCATTTTAGGGGTGAGTTCATCTAGGCGTTCATCCACTAATTTAAGTACCGTATTATGTAAGCTTTCCGCGTTATTTCCTTGAGTAAGCATGTCGCTTAGTAGCATTTTAAAATCGTCGGTGTCGCTTATTTGTACCAGTGATAATTGCATTTTTTCGATAAATTTTTCTCGCATTGGCTCTACCGCCTCTGTACCGCCAAACATTGCCAGCATGCTGCCAAATTGTGATTGCTCTATCACCACTAATAAATTATCGAATGCAGGATTTAAATCTACCTTTTCAATTACCGATTCAAAGTCTATCGTTGGCTGCGCCTTGCTTAGAAGCTTGTCTATTTTATGCTCAGAAAAGAACTCCGTAAGTATTAAATTTCTTATAGCTACTTTAAAGCTTTCAAACTTGAGCGCAATCACCCCCGATCCATATAAAAACGGGACTTTTTCAAATAGCATATGAATAGCGAGTAAGTTTGTAACCGCACCAGAGAGTGCAAATAAGCCCACCGAAAGTACAATGGCTTGATCAAATACAAAACCAATAACAACACAACACGCTGCCAATAAGTTAGTGATAAAACTTTTATTCATTTTTATTCCATTTCAGTGATTTGTATTAGAAATTGATAGTCTTAATTTTACACCGATTAATTTGTTTATTTAATCCCTTTTTGCCATAGTTTATTTATAGGTTTAAAAGGTGAGCAATTGTTATGTGGAAAACAATCAATCAACAGATCAGCCAAGCTATCCATTACGATTTTAAACACACCCATAAACGTCAGTTGCAAAACACATCAACCGATAAGCTTTTCCATATAAGTGATGGCAAGCACAATTATTTAGTTAAAATTGCGCAAAAGAATGAGCTCGATCGCTTTGAAGCACAAGCACAGGGCTTAAAACAACTCACTCAAAACAGTATATTTATGGTGCCCGACTGTATTACAACTGGCGCCAATATAGAATATGCGTTTATTGTATTAGAGTGGCTTACACTTGATGACCTTCCCCACACGCATTGGTCAACGATGGGTGAACACCTTGCCATGTTACATCAAAAACACGAGCAAGCGATGTTTGGTTTTGATACAGACAATTATTTAAGCTCTACGCCTCAACCAAATCAATGGCATAAAAAATGGGATGTATTTTTTGCAGAAGAACGTATTGGTTGGCAATTACAGCTATTAGCTGAAAAAGACATTGTGCTGGCAGACCCCGAACAACTGATAAATTTAGTAAAAGAGCAACTGCATAATCATCATGTTTTGCCCTCGTTATTACATGGCGACTTTTGGCGCGGAAACATGGGATTTGTAAATAATATTCCGACCCTATTTGACCCTGCCTGCTATTACGGTGATCGGGAGGTCGATATTGCTATGAGTGAGCTTTTTGCCCCATTACCCGATGAATTTTATAGCGCTTATGATCACCGTTACCCTCTCGCTCAGAACTACCAACATCGCAAGCTTATTTATCAGCTTTACCCTATTTTAAACCATGCCAATATTTATGCTGGCCATTACTTAAATCAGGCTAAAGAACACGTTGAAAAACTACTAAACTTAAATAAATGAGTAAACAAAATATAAGCACTATACTTATACTTGAACTCTAAAAAATAAATCTATTCAAGCGTTATTTTTAGCGCTAATTGCATTGAGTTTATTTGTAATAAATCACTGCTGATAGCTCAATATGAGTAAATCATTTAGTCAGAGTTCAAGCTACTTAGTGTTAAGCCGTTATGTGCTATCTAGGTAAAATAACTTAATTTTTAAGGGGGTGTTATGAAAGACTTTTTATCACAACGTATCGCCTGCCCACATTGTGGACACCATATTCATTTAGACCTTGATGCCAGTATGGGCGACCAAGACTACTATGAAGAATGCAGTGCTTGCTGTAATCTAATTCATTTAAATATGCATATAGATTATGCACGTAATAAGTTAGAGTTACACGTGGACAGCGATGACGAACAAATATTTTAGCTATGTTGGCGCATGTAGTTTTCGACGGTGTTTATAATAGTGTATGTTTGCTGATCAACTTCTATATTAAATTCATCACCTACAACGGCTGCACCTAAATTAGTAATATCGAGTGTTTCTGGTATTAAGTGTAACCAAAAGCCATGCTCATCAATATTGCCAACCGTTAAACTGGCGCCATTAATAGATACAAACCCTTTGTATAAAACATATTTTTGCCATTTTTTTGGAAGGCTAAGCTGCATTTTGTAGTTATTTTCTAGTTTAACTATTTGCACTATTTTGGCAGTACAATGAATATGACCAGAGACTATGTGCCCACCCAGCTCAGTACCAAACGACACAGAACGCTCGTAATTGACTAAACTACCCAATTCCAGTTGTCCAAGGTTAGTAAGCTGCAAAGTTTCGTCAATAACATCAAAATGCACTTGAGCCACTACATCTTGGTTACTAAGCTCTACTTTAACTACCGTTAAGCAGCAACCATTTATAGCGATGCTAGCACCTAAGTCTAAATGCTTTACGTATTGCTCATTAACAGAAACGACTAAACGTAATACACCCTGCGTATGGGTTCTAGAGACTACTGTTGCTTGAGTTTGAATAATACCGGTAAACATAAAAATCGCTTCTCTTTCTAACAAAGTGCTAGTTTAACGTATCAATCGCTAAAATAATTCACTTAATAGCACTTTTATTCGCAACAAAAGTAAGCTTATGCAGCAATTTAATAGATTCGCTGATTGTCTACATAGATAGAGCAATCACAATAGATTACAATGCGCCTATGTTTTTCTGAATAGCTGTTTTTTATGACTTTTTGTAGTTGGGAAGCTAAACGTTTACTTTCCCTCGCCTTTCCCGTTTTTTTAGCACAAGTGACCTTAGTATTAATGTCAGTGGTTGATACCATTATGGCCGGACAAGTGAGTCCAACCGATCTCGCTGCACTGTCAATCGCTACAGGAATATGGAACCCAATTTTATTAGCAATACAAGGTATTTTATTAGCCCTAACGGGAGTTATTGCTCAATTTGCGGGTGCTAAAGACCGCAACGGCATTAGCCATTATTTTCAGCAAGCGCTTTATTTAACGCTCCTGTTAAGTATTGCAGGTTTTTGTGCTGCCCAGCTTGCCAACACCGTTATTTTACAGCTTGATACTAGCCCGGCGATTGCGGGACTTGCTTTTGATTACATTCATTTTGTTAAATGGGGTGTATTTGGTTTTTTAATTTTTACCGTGTATAGAAATATGACCGAAGGCATGGGGATGACCAAGCCTGCGTTTTATATCAGCCTACTCGGACTTGCGGTAAATATCCCACTCAATTATATTTTTATTAAGGGCTTATTTGGTCTACCCGCATTTGGGGGCGCTGGCTGTGGTATTGCCACCGCACTGGTATTTACTGTAATGGCTATTGCGCAAGTTACTTATTGCCAGCTGAGTAAAAAAATAGATGCCAAAGGCTTATTAACTGGCTTTGAAAAACCCAATTTTAAAACCATTGGTATTATTACCAAACTCGGTATTCCTATTTCACTCGCTACTTTTTTTGAAGTGACCTTGTTTGCCTGTATTCCCCTGTTTATTGCGCATTTGGGTGCGGTGGCTGTGTCTGGCCATCAAATTGCAGCCAGTGTGACTGCATTATTATTTATGATGCCTCTGAGCCTCTCAATTGCCATTAGCATACGAATTGGTAATTTATTTGGGCAAAATCATTTAGATCAATTAAAAGTAGCGGTATCGACAAGTTATATTATGGCGGCTATGGTTGCGTTGTTTATCGCTTTTATTACATTTATAGGGCGTGATGTGATTAGCCAATTATATAGCGATAGCCCTGCGGTACTAGCGCTTGCTTCATCAATTATGATTTTAGCCTGTATTTACCAACTTCCTGATGCATTACAAGTAGCTGCAAACGGTATTTTACGTGGTTTAAAACACACAGCCCCAATTTCTTATATCACTTTTATTTCTTATTGGTTAATCGGCTTTAGTTTAGGCTACGTATTAGCAAGAACAGACATGATAGTGCCAGCAATGGGCCCTCATGGTTTTTGGATAGGTATTATCGTTGGCTTATCAGTTGCAGCTATACTACTGATGCTGACCGTTCATAGGCGATTTAAACGTGAACCATTTATTCTCTCTTAAACAATCAATCTATACCAAACTGCCGCTTAATTGGTTATTGGCGGCATGTTGTATGGTGCTTTTGGGCTGCTCAGAGCAGCCCAGTGAGGCAAATAAAACCTATTTGTCTCGCTTGAGTAATACCTTACAAACGCCTGAGCCACACACAAAGCCACTGCAACAATTAGCCTTAGTAAAGCCAGTTGAAGCGTTGCAACCTGCGATTAAAATTGGCATAACTGAACTAGCTGGTATTAGCCAATGTAAACTTAACGTTCTGATAAGCGAGCATAATAATCAATTAGGCAAAACAGCCACCGCTGCTAGTAAATTGAAGTACCAAATAGATTTTATTCAAAGCGCGCAAAACTGTTTAAACACCTTAGATAAACAAAGCAACGTTCACAGTAAAATTACAGCGGCAAAAAACCAAAAACAAACTCAACTCACTCATTATTTTAATAATGTTTTATATAGTGAACCTGAACTGAGCAGCACTTGGCAGCTAACTGGCCAAGAACTCAGCACCCAACCGGCTGGGTTTAGTGACACGGTTGAGGCGCTTAAAAAGCTAACGACCATTAAACACCAAATAGAAACTAAAGGGAGTATGGCAATAAACAGCGATGATATTTTGTCAGCGCTTGAACCGCTCAACAGATACAAATTTGACCAACAGCTTATTCAAGCTGCGCGAGAACAAATTAGCTTAAATCATACAGCAACCCAGTTTGTAAATTCATTAGTAGTAGAAGATATCTGCCCTAAAGGGAAAAACAAGCAGCAGGCTAAAATTGTCAGTAATATATTTAATAAATATTATTTAAAACAAATACAGCCTTATCAAGCACAGCTGAGCGGGTATTTAGAAACATTGCAGCCGCTTTATATGCAGCTATGGTTTAATCAAGCAGTGAGTAGTGAAGCGGTAAATGCCCTACTTGACCCAAATTCTAACAACTTACTCTCTCAGCTAAAAGCGTCAGCAAAAGAGCATGTTATCTGGTGGCAAAAATTTTATAAAGCGTGCGAAATCAGTCCAATATGAATAAAAAAACGGCAAATAAACTTAAAAACCATAAACATGCTTGATTCACCACTCATCACGCTATATATTAGCGACCGTTGTTAAGCAATTAACAATTCTTAAATACAGAAGTACGACTGTAGCTCAGTTGGGCGAGATTAGACCGAAGCGAAGCTTCGCAGCCGAACGAGGTGGAGGCAGGACGCCGACAGGATGAAGCTTCATGGACGAATTAAATAGTACGTAAACTCATAGTACGACTGTAGCTCAGTTGGTTAGAGCACTACCTTGACATGGTAGGGGTCGGTGGTTCGAATCCACTCAGTCGTACCAAATTTTTAAAGATTTAATTAAAGTACGTTGAAAGAAAAAGCACTACCTACTCTTGATCACCCGGTCCAGAAGTCGGTGGTTCGAATCCACTCAGTCGTACCAAAATGAGTAAATACTGTATTTAAAGTACGATAAAGGAAAAAGCACTACCTACTCTTGATCACCCGATCCAGAGGTCTGTGGTTCGAATCCACTCAGTCGTACCAAAATGAGTAAATGCTGTATTTAAAGTTTAAGAATTTCAAATTGTACGACTGTAGCTCAGTTGGTTAGAGCACTACCTTGACATGGTAGGGGTCGGTGGTTCGAATCCACTCAGTCGTACCAATTCAAAAAACACCTCAAGAAAAAGCACTACCTACTCTTAATCACCCGCTCCAAAGGTTGGTGGTTCGAATCCACTCAGTCGTACCAATTCAAAAAATACCTCAAGAAAAAGCACTACCTACTCTTAATCACCCGCTCCAAAGGTCGGTGGTTCGAATCCACTCAGTCGTACCAATTAAAAAAACACCTCAAGAAAAAGCACTACCTACTCTTAATCACCCGCTCCAAGGGTCAATGCTCCAAATCCACTCAGTCGTACCAATTAAAAAAAGAACGTAGGTCGGTTAAGTGGCGAAGCCGCGCCACCCGACATTGGTAAAACACCATAAATTAGGTAACATTCCAACACCAAACGCCACCCAACATAAAGCAAAGCCTGCACCGGTAATAACCAATACCAACATCGTCGGATGACGCCTTCGAATTATCCAACATCGCCGGATGGCGCCTTCGAATTATCCAACATCGCCGGATGGCGCCTCCGAATTATCCAACATCGTCGGATGACGCTTCCGGCTTATCCGACCTACGTTCATTATTGGTAACGTATGTGAAACACCCGACATAAAATGTATTAATTATTCCCCACACCAATTACGGCTGTACATTCCTGATGCGACCGCTTTATGAAAGCTTGAATAAGGCCAATCAACTACCCGTTCAACCAAACCATGTTTAAGCGGATTAAAATGAACATAATTTACATGGTGCCAATAATCACGTTCATCAACAATGGTATACTCCCAAAAACGGCGTTGCCAAATCCCTCGTTCATTTTTATTAATGCGTGCGAGTGATACATGTTCGTTTTTAGGCAAGCCTTTAGAAAAACGTTTTTTAATTTCGCGCCAACGACCAGAATAATCGCTATCACCTTCGGGTAAAGTTAACACTGCATGCATATGATCAGGCAACACCACCCACGCATCAATATAAAATGGTTTATGCATTTTTACCCAGCGCACAGCCCCACGCAATAAATCAATATGCTCAACCAATAATGACTCTTTACGATCCTGCAAATTAACCGTAAAAAAATACGTTCCTCCCGGTTGATAATTTCTACGATATCTCACAAAAAATCTCCTTATAATAAACGGCTAATACCTCTGGGTTATTCAATACCTTAGGATAACGCCTTTGAATTATCCAACATCTTCTGATGGCGCCTCTGGCTTATCCAACATCGTCGGATGACGCCTTCGAATTATCCAACATCGTCGGATGACGCCTTCGAATTATCCAACATCGCCGGATGGCGCCTCCGAATTATCCAACATCGTCGGATGACGCCTCCGAATTATCCAACATCGTCGGATGGCGCCTCTGACTTATCCAACCTACGTTAATTATTAAGGACGTAGGTCAGTTAAGTGGCGAAGCCGCGCCACCCGACATTGGGGAAACACCCGCCATCAAGCAACGCCAACATCAAAAAGCTCCAAAAAAGCGCACACGCTCTAAACTTCCTTAATAAATATTAGGTAACATCCATTTAATCACGTTGCAAAGTCAGAATTTATTGCTTGAAAATTAATACTATGTTAACAAGTAGGCTATCTTATAAGATGAAATATCAGAAAGTATTCTAGGAAAGGATTTACCTGTGAAGTCTGCCGCACTCATTACATTACTATTGCTATTTATTTTTGCTGGGCAAGTTCAAGCTAAAACCCTAGTCAAAGTGGGTGGCTATGAATTTCCTCCCTACATAGAGATTGTTGACGGCCGTGCTTCAGGCCTTACCGTAGAGCTAATTAGCGAACTCAATAAAATACAATCTGACTATCATTTTGAGCTTGTGCTCACCACACCTATTCGGCGCTTTAAAGATTATCAGCAAGGTTTGTTCGATGCGGTATTTTTTGAAGATCCAAACTGGGGGTGGCTGCAAGGCAACCATATAATCAGTAACTCCCCTGTGATAGCAACAGACAGCGAAGTATTTATTGCTTTAAAGCAATTTGCAAAGTCACAAGCTTGGTTTGATAACTTAGACGATAAAACCCTCATTGGGATTTTAGGCTATCACTATCAGCTAGCAAACTTTGAAAACAATCCATCAATACTTGAAAACGAATATAAAATGACGTTACTGAGCAGTCATAAAAAAAGTATTGAATTAGTATTAAAAAAACGCAGCGATATGGCGATTGTTACCCGTTCTTACTTAAATCAATACCTGAATAAATACCCAGAAAGTAAAAAAAAGCTGCTTATCTCTGAACGCGTCGCGCAAACCTATAAACACCAATTATTAATTCGCCCTACACACCAACTTAATGTAAACACACTTTATAAAATAGTAAAAAAAACACTTGCACAAAATACCCTAGCAACCAAATTAAAGATACTTAGCCTACAACAACATGATATTTAGTGGTGCTGCTTTAATACTAATAACATTACTAATAACTTAATGGCAATAACTAGAAAATTTGCTATTTTCATCGTGTGTCGCAAACTCAACCAGCGTCATCAATAAATCACTGTGTTTATGGGTAAAGCCAGTACTAGAAAGGCGTTTTTCTAAATAGGACGTAAAGTTTTTTCGTTGCAGGTGTTGGCTATGTAATTTTATTAACAGCTCTGACTGCTTTTGGTTAATTAACCGCGTCTCGTAAATCGGGTCTTCATCTGGCCAATTTTCTACAGGCGAGCCCTTTTGCTTAAACACAAAATCACTAAGTGAACGCTCGATTTGATTATAATCGTGCTCCCCTAGCAGTTTTTCTATTTCCTTTAATAAGCTTGAGTACAAAACACGCGGGAAAAGCTTGTAAAAATCATGATTTTTAAAGGGCTCTCCTTGTGGAGTTTGCTGCCAATTTTCAAAACTTGCTCGCAAAGCCTGAACTAATATACGTCCTACATAATGGCTTTTTTGGAATGAGACACCTTGCGATTCTAGCCTTGAAAGTACGTGATTTAAACGTTGCTTTAAGCTACGTACTTCTAGCTGCAATTCGCTTTTTTCTGTCTCTAATAATTGTATTTCTTGAGCACTGGTTGTTATTTTTTGCTCTAGTTTATTTATTTTAACTTGCGCGCCATAAAACAAATCACGGGTATCATTAAGCTCAGCCATAACACTGGCATTTTTTAATTTAATACTCGAATTACCCTCAATAGCATAAGTAGTAAGCTGTTTGCTCTGAGAGAGCGCTTTATTTAAAGTACTTTCTAACTTACTCTCAATAACTTGCCCAGACTTACTGCCTTTAAGTAAAGAATGTAAGGTTGAAGAAATATGCTTTTGGTACCAATTTTGGATCTGCTTACACTGCACATCAGATAAATTAGCAAATGGATTGTCTTCACTTATTGGCTTGTTAGCCATAAAAATTCCCTCTAGTAAAAAGACTTTTTGTTGTTATGTCGTATTAAAGTGAAATTACCTACCTTTGCATGTTAATAGCTATCGCTTTTTAAGGCTATATTTAATTGTTTGTATACTAGAAGAACCTCACTATTTAAGTTGTTTATTCCAAATAACGCACTAAACTTAAAATTAAAGATAAAAATGCATTATCCTTATGAGAATATTTTTAATCGCTGCCTTAGTACTATCATTTTTCACTTACGCACAACCTGCGCCAGTAACCTATACGGTCGACAATAAAAATATCACACTTCCCGGAGAGAAATACAAAAGCGGCTATGGCTATAATTTAAAAGCCGATACAGTTCTTCGCTTAGTTACACTTAATTGGCCCCCTTATATAGACGATCACTTATGCAATAAGGGCTGGCTATATCAACTTACAGTAAGCATGTTAGTAAAACGCGGCTATGGTGTACATATAGAGTTTTACCCTTGGGCGCGTGCCGTTCGTGAAGCTGAATTAGGTAAAGCTGATATTTTATTTCCTGAGTATTTTATTAGTGACGATGTAATGTCAGAAAACATTTTAACCAAAACACGTAATCAGTTATTGGCGTTATCTGAGCCCATTCCTGGTGGCGACTTATCATTTGTAGCACTTAGAGATCACAGCATAAATTACGATGGCAGTATTGAGTCTGTAAAAAACAGGGTTATGGGGGTGGTACGTTCATATAAAAATAGTAAAGAATTAGATGAACTTATTGAACAAGGCGAAATAAAAACCATCGTTGCTAACAGTGAGTATCAGCTTATTCATTTGCTTTTAAATGGTCGGGTTGAGCTTATTGTTGCCGACTTAGAAGTGCTAAAAGCCAGTATTTATAAATCACTATTATCAGCTAGAGAAAAAAAGAGGATGCTTAGTGCGCTAGTTGCATTAACGCCAAGCATAGAATACAAAGCCCTGTATTATGAAATCAGTAAAAGTACGCCTAATTGGCAATTTATCTTAGATGATATCAACGCAGAAATAGCGAATATGCGTGCAAATAATGAATTTGAGCGCTTTATAAAAAATAAAAAACAGCAGTGTTATAACCTCGATTAAGCCATAGGCAGCTAAATTTGAGCGTGCCTGTTTTCAGTTATATCTACTCATAGTCTGAGGCTTTGGTTAAACACCACCGTTTGGTTCCGTCCGGTTGTTTTTGCATTATAAAGTGCGGTATCGGCATTTCTTAATAATCCCTGCAGCGAACACGACTCAGAAGTCAAACTTGATACACCACTGCTTATTGTATAACTCACCTGCCCGCCACTTGATAACTGCACTGGGTTATCTTTTAAATGATCTTGCAACTTTGCTAAGGTTTTAACAACGGTACTGACACATTTGGTAGGCGAAACAATGCAAAACTCTTCTCCTCCTAAACGCGCTATAATATCATCACTGTCACAAAATGATTTAAACGTAGCAGCTATGCTTTGCAACACACTATCTCCGCCTTCGTGTCCAAATTGATCGTTAATGCGCTTAAAGTGATCTATATCTATCATCGTAAGGGTTAAGTGCTGGCTGTCTTTAATACACTCATCAAGTGCAAGTTTAGCTGTTTCCATAAACCCTCTTCGGTTGAGCAAATTAGTAAGCGGATCTTTAATGGTTAAATCTTTTAGTTGTGCTTGATACTGCTTCATTTTTGTAATATCGCGCTCAATCGCTGCATAGTAAGCCACCTCACCTAACGCATTTTTTAATGGAAAAATATTCATATCAATCCAATAAGGCTCACCTGATTTTTTATAATTTAGAATTTGCTCAGATACTTGCTGTTTATTTTCTAGCGCATGCCTAATTTTATCGCGTGTGGCTTGTTGAGTTTTAGCGCCTTGTAAAATGCGCGGCGTTTTACCTCTAACTTCATCTAAATGATAACCCGTTACTTTAGTAAACGATTGGTTTGCATAAACAATTTTAGGGCCATCATTAGTAATAGGGCTTGCCTCGGTAACTAAAATAACGTCGCTGGCTAATTCAACAATTTCTTTAAATGGAATAGCTTGTTTTTGATGAGTAATATCGATAAAAGTGACGACTATTTCAGCAATGTTGTTCTGCTCGTCAAACTCTGGATAAGCGTTACATAGCACCCATGTAATTTCGTCGCTTGAGCTGTCACATATACCTATTTCAAGATTCATCAATGGTTTTTGGGTTTTAATAACAACACTAACAGGATACTGAGAACTCTGCAGTGGTTGACGAAATTCATCCAGTAATTTCCATTTACTATCAAACGAGTCGCGCCCTAACGCTTGCTCTTTTGTTAAACGTAAAATATTTAAAGCCGCAGGATTTGCATACAAAATTCCTGTGTCTGGTGAATGCACCACCACACCGGTTTGTAAGTTTTGTATTAACCTTTCTGCATTTAGCCTTGATAAATCCATTAATGCACTCCGTACAAACTGTATTGAAAAAATACACGGGCTAGGGTCTGTTAACCTTTGCGGATTACAATTTGTTCAAACTAGGAGCTGTTTAATCGCGGCGCGAGGTTTGTAACCTAGTGGACTCGATAACTGCTCCTGCGTTATTCTACTGGCTTACATCCATGTAAGAATAAGTAAAAACCGAGCAAAGCTTCGGCGTCCTGCTCACGCCCCTTACCTACATCCATTTAGGCAACAAAGAGTAAATCGCCCCTAGGCAGAACCCTTCGGGCAGCGCCTGTTTGGCATTGATGCTGCGTTATCGCCTATTTATGGGGAATAACCACACCACATAGGCTCTGCCTTGCCTAAATACCAAACAGACTACTGCAAATTTAACCTTGAAAGGTCAACAGACCCTAATGTTCATTTTAATATAAGTGAATATTTGCCGACATAACAGAAAAAATGTTGCTGTTTATTGGGCACCCCTCAACAAAGTACATTTTACAACCTATTGAATGACTGAATAAAAAAGCCGCAAACTAAGTTAAGTTCGCGGCTTATTATTTTACTATAGTACGTATTTTGGGTGCTAGTTAGTCATAATCAAATGGCGCTCTTACCCAGCCTTCCATTAATACACGTGCGCTGCGGCTCATACTCGCTTTAGTCACTTGCCATTGGCCATTTGTAACAACCGCCTCGGCACCTACTTTAAGTGTGCCCGATGGATGACCAAAGTTAACCTCGTTAATAGCACCGCCACCAGCGGCCAAATTAACTAATGTTCCGTCAATTGCGGCTGCTGTGCCAATAGCGACAGCGGCTGTGCCCATCATTGCATGGTGTAACTTACCCATTGACATTGCACGTACTAACAAATCTATATCGGTTGCATTAACCTGCTTACCACTTGATGATTTGTAATTAAGCGGTGCAGCCACAAACGCCACTTTAGGTGTGTGTTGGCGTGCTTGCGCTTCATTAATAGTATTAATTAGTCCCATTTTTACCGCGCCATAGGCACGAATGGTTTCAAGCTTAGTGAGTGCGGCTTCATCAGCGTTTATATCATCTTGTAGCTCAGTACCGGAATAACCAATATCGCTGGCATTTACAAAAATAGTAGGGATACCTGCGTTGATCATAGTTGCTTTTAATGTCCCCACACCTGGTACTTCTAAATCATCAACCACATTGCCTGTTGGAAATAGCGCACCATCACCATCAGCAGGGTCAATAAATTCAAGCTTTACTTCAGCGGCAGGAAACGTCACACCATCTAACTCAAAGTCACCGGTTTCTTGAACTTGAGCGTTAGTCATGGGTACATGCACTAAAATACTTTTTTTAATGTTCGCCTGCCATACGCGCACAATAGCAATGCCATTATCCGGTACGCGAGATTTATCAACTAAACCATTGCTGATGGCAAACGCGCCCACGGCAGAGGTTAAGTTTCCGCAGTTACCACTCCAATCAACAAACGCTTTATCAATGGCGACTTGACCAAATAAATAATCAACATCGTGATCGGGCTGTTCACTCTTACTCAAAATAACCGTTTTACTGGTACTTGAGGTTGCTCCGCCCATGCCGTCGGTTTGTTTACCGTATGCATCTGGGCTACCAATAACGCGTAATAATAAGCTATCGCGCGCCGCACCTGCCACTTGGGCAGGTGCGGGTAAATCGGTTAAATTAAAAAAAACCCCTTTACTCGTGCCACCACGCATATAGGTCGCAGGCACTTTAATTTGTGGTTTAAACATAAACGTGTGTCCTTATGATGCTTGCGTGGCTTCTAAAAAGTCTTGCGCAAAGCGTTGTAACACACCGCCTGCCGCATAAATAGAGAGCTCTTCTTGCGTATCTAGTCGACATTTCATGGGTACGTTTAATACCTCGCCATTTTTACGCGTAATAACAAGCTCTAGGGTTGCACCTGGTGTTGGTTCGCCCTTCACGTCGTAGCTTTCGCTACCATCTAGATTAAGTGTTTTACGCGTTGTGCCTGGTTTAAATTCAAGCGGCAATACGCCCATACCAATTAAGTTAGTACGGTGAATACGTTCAAACCCTTCGGCTGCAATAACCTGAACACCAGCAAGCCTAACGCCTTTTGCTGCCCAATCGCGCGAAGAGCCTTGGCCATAATCAGCACCTGCCACAATAATGAGTGGCTGTTTACGCTGCATGTAGGTTTCGATTGCTTCCCACATGCGTGTGTTTTCACCTTCTGGCTCTATTCGTGCGTACGAGCCTTGCTTCACTTCTCCGTTTTCATCTAATACCATTTCGTTCAATAGTTTAGGGTTTGCAAATGTAGCTCGTTGAGCGGTTAAGTGATCGCCTCGGTGAGTGGCGTATGAGTTAAAGTCTTCTTCTGGTACGTTCATTTTAGTTAAGTATTCACCTGCCGCGCTGCTTGCCATAATCGCATTAGAGGGTGATAAATGATCGGTTGTAATGTTATCGCCAAGTACTGCTAACGCGCGCATACCTGTCATACTGCGCTCACCTGCCAAAGCTCCTTCCCAATAAGGTGGGCGGCGAATATACGTACTTTCTGGGCGCCAATCGTAAAGTGGGTCGTTATCTTCGCCGTAATCAACAGTTAAGTTAAACATTGGCTCGTATACTTTTCTAAACTGCTCTGGTTTTACGCTTTGTTTGATAACCGCATCTATCTCTTCATCAGATGGCCATAAATCTTTTAAGGTTACATCGTTACCTTGCTGATCTTTACCGAGTATATCTTTTTCTATATCAAAGCGAATGGTACCCGCAATTGCATAAGCAACTACTAAAGGTGGTGACGCTAAAAACGCTTGCTTAGCATACGGATGAATTCGGCCATCAAAGTTACGGTTGCCCGAAAGCACAGCCGTTGCGTATAAATCGCGGTCAATCACTTCTTGTTGAATTTTAGGGTCCAACGCACCACTCATGCCGTTACAGGTAGTACAGGCAAAACCCACAATACCAAAACCGAGTTGCTCTAGTTCAGTGAGTAAGTTTGCATCTTCAAGGTACGACTGCACCGCTTTTGAACCCGGCGCCAATGAGGTTTTAACCCACGGTTTACGCATTAAGCCTTTAGCGTTTGCATTTCGCGCCAATAAACCTGCAGCAATTACATTGCGCGGGTTACTGGTATTAGTACAGCTGGTAATAGCGGCGATAATACAGGCGCCATCTGGCATTAAGCCTTCTTCGTTCTCAACAACACCCGAAATACCTTGCGCTGCTAAATCGCTGGTAGATACACGACGATGCGGATTTGAAGGCCCTGCAATGTTGCGCCCTACGCTTGATAAATCAAACTTGAGTACGCGATCGTATTGAGCAGTTTTTAAGCTATCACTCCATAAACCTGCTGTTTTAGCGTAGTTTTCTACCAGGGCAATTTGATCTTCATCACGGCCTGTTAAACGCAAGTAATCAATAGTTTTATCGTCGATGTAGAACATAGCAGCGGTGGCGCCAAATTCTGGGGTCATGTTCGAAATGGTGGCTCTATCGCCAAGGGTTAGTGCATCAGCCCCTTCACCGTAAAACTCAAGGTAAGTCGATACCACACGTTGCTCACGTAAAAATTCGGTAATCGCCAGTACAATATCGGTTGCAGTTATGCCAGGCTGGCGTTTACCGGTAAGCTCTACGCCCACTATATCTGGTAAACGAATATATGATGCGCGCCCAAGCATTACGCTTTCGGCTTCAAGGCCACCTACGCCGACAGCAATAACACCTAATGCATCAACATGCGGGGTATGGCTGTCGGTACCTACTAAGGTATCTGGGAAGGCAATGCCATCGCGGTTTTGAATCACCGGCGACATTTTTTCAAGGTTAATTTGATGCATGATGCCATTACCCGGTGGGATCACATCAATATTTTTAAACGCTGTTTTGGTCCAGTTTATAAAATGAAAACGGTCATCGTTGCGTCTATCTTCAATGGCGCGGTTTTTTTCAAATGCATCGGGATCAAAACCTGCGTGCTCAACAGCTAATGAATGATCCACAATCAGTTGAGTCGGTACAACCGGATTTACTTTTGCAGGATCGCCGCCTTTTGCAGCAATAGCATCACGCAGGCCCGCTAAATCAACCAGTGCGGTTTGGCCTAAAATGTCATGACATACAACGCGTGCCGGATACCACGGAAAATCTAAGTCTTGTTTACGCTCAATTATTTGGCTAAGCGCATCGGTTAGCATTTCGGGCTCACAGCGACGCACTAAGTTTTCTGCAAATACACGCGAACTGTAAGGTAGTGTAGCGTATGCGCCAGGTTTAATGGCATCTACCGCGGCTTGGGTATCGTAGTAATCAACATTTGAGCCTGGTAAAGGCTTACGGTATTGGGTGTTATTAATAATGGTCATAATAAATTCGCTAATTTGGTGACGGAGGAGAGTACGCTAAAGCGCTATAATGAGTAATCATCAGCGCTATAAACAATAAAAGGTGAGCTAGGCTCACCTTAAACGCTAACTAATTAGCCTCTTGATTCAATTGGCGTGTAGCTACGCGCATCTGGCCCGGTGTAATCAGCACTTGGGCGAATAATACGGTTATTTGCACGTTGCTCTTTTACATGCGCTGTCCAACCAGTTACACGGCTCATTACGAAGATAGGCGTAAATAACTTGGTAGGAATACCCATAAAGTGATACGCCGATGCATGGAAAAAGTCAGCATTACAGAATAACTTCTTCTCACGCCACATAACTTCTTCACAGCGAACTGATACTGGGTAAAGCACAGCGTCACCCACTTCTGCGGCTAATTTTTCAGACCACTTTTTAATAATTACATTACGCGGATCCGACTCACGGTAAATAGCGTGGCCAAAGCCCATAATTTTATCTTTACGCTCAAGCATCCCCATCAGTGCATCTTCTGCTTGATCGGCGCTGCTAAAGCCTTCAATCATATCCATGGCGGCTTCGTTGGCACCACCATGCAGTGGACCACGTAAGGTACCAATTGCGCCAGTTACACATGAGTGAATATCAGAAAGCGTTGATGCACACACGCGACCGGTAAAGGTAGAGGCATTAAACTCATGCTCTGCGTACAAAATTAGTGATACATTCATTACTTGTGCAAATAATTCACTTGGCGCTTTATCGTGTAATAGCGTTAAAAAGTGTGCACCTACTGAATCGTCATCAGTTTGTGTTTCGATGCGAACACCGTCATGAGTAAAACGATACCAGTAACAAATAATACTTGGGAAAATTGCCACCATGCGGTCAATCGCATCGTTTGCTTCGCTAAAGTCATTTTCCATTTCAAGGTTACCTAGCATAGAACAACCAGTACGCATTACATCCATTGGGTGTGCGTCTTTAGGGATGTTCTCAAGTACTGTTTTTAGTGCCTCTGGTAAACCGCGCAAGCTTTTAAGTTTTGCTTTGTACTCTGCCAGTTCGCTTGATGTTGGTAGCTCCCCGCGAGAAAGTAAAAACGACACTTCTTCAAACTGCGCTTTTTCAGCCAGTTCGCTAATGTCGTAACCACAGTAAGTTAAACCTGAGCCTGTTTGCCCTACTGTACATAATGCTGTTTGTCCTGCTACTTGGCCACGTAAGCCTGCGCCACCTAATGCTTTATCTACCATGATGTGTCTCCTGTTGAAATTTTTATTATTTGTCAGATTTTGCTGAAAAAAGGTTATCGAGTGTGTTTTCGTACGAGTGATAATCTAAAAAGTCGTAAAGCTCTGCACGCGTTTGCATGTTTTCAATTTGGCTCTGTTGAGAACCTTCATTCAAAATAGCCGAATACACATTGAGTGCGGCTTTATTCATTGCTCTAAACGCACTAAGTGGGTAAAGCACCATTTCTACGCCCACATCGCTTAGTTGCTCTTTGGTGTAAATTGGGGTTTGGCCAAACTCAGTAATATTGGCCAAAATAGGCACATTAATCGCCTTAGTAAATGCTTGGTAATCAGCAAGATCATGAACCGCTTCTGCAAAAATCGCATCGGCACCAGCTTCAACACAAGCTGCTGCACGGTCTATCGCCGCATTTAAGCCTTCTTTTTGAAACGCATCGGTACGCGCCATAATGTAAAAATCGCTATCGGTTTTAGCATCAACCGCCGCTTTAATTCGGTCTACCATTTCAGCTTGGGTAACTATTTCTTTATTAGGGCGATGGCCACAACGCTTTTGCGCCACTTGGTCTTCAATATGAAAGCCTGCTGCCCCCGCTTTAGTCATTTCTTTAACGGTACGGGCAATATTAAACGCCCCACCCCAACCTGTGTCGGCATCCACTAACAAAGGTAAATCGCTAGCACCGGTAATACGGCGAATATCTTCAAGCACGTTATCAAGGCTGGTCATCCCTAAATCTGGCATACCAAATGAGGCATTAGCCACACCTGCACCCGATAAATAAATAGCCTGATGGCCCATTTTTTCAGCCATCATCGCGGTGTACGCGTTAATAGTACCTACCACTTGTAACGGGTGGTTATTTGCAATTGCCTGTTTAAATTTTAATCCTGCTGACATTACCTTCTCCTAACTTTGAACGGGGCTGCTCTTTGGCAACTTAGTATTTTTTAAAAATGTGACATCTGTATTAGGGTCTATTGACCTTTCAAAATTTAATTTGCAGCAGCCTGTTTGGTATTTAGGCAAGGCAGAGCCTATGTGGTGTGGTTATTCCCCATAAATAGGCGATAACGCAGCATCAATACTAAACAGGCGCTGCCCTTCGGGTTCTGCCTAGGAGCGATTTACTCTTTGTTGCTCGGTTTTGACTTAGCCCACTAGGTTACAAACCTCGCGCCGTGATTAAACCGCTCCTAGTTTGAACAAATTATAATCCGCAAAGGTCAACAGACCCTAGTTAGCCATTTCATTTTGAGTGGCTTGTACTGATTGATATCTATCAAATTTTGTTTGTATATTTGCTTGTGATGCACTGATATGGCGCTTCATTAGCATTTCGGCCAGCTCACCATCATGATTTTCTATGGCGTTAATAATGGCTAAATGCTCATCAAACGCTTTCGATACCCGCGGCCCTACCATACCCATTTGTACACGGTACATTCTTATTAACTGGTACAGATCGTGGCATAACAAATGAATTAAGTGCGCGTTTTTACTGCCTTTGATTATTCTGTAATGAAAATCTAAGTCGCCTGCTTCTTGATAGTACGACTCACCTTCTTTAACACGCTGAGTTTGCAAATGCTGATTAAGTAATTGTTTCAAGCCTTGTACTTCATCTGGTTCCATATTGTCGGCAGCTAACCTACATGCAAGTCCCTCAAGGGCACTGCGCACTTGGTAAACCTCAATTAAACGCTCTGCGGTTAATGCCACAACACGGCAACCTATATTGGCTTTGCGCTCAACTAAATAACAACTTTCTAAACGGTTTAATGCCTCTCTAAGCGTTGCACGGCTCACACCATAACGCTTTGCAAGTTCCGGCTCAGATATTTTACTGCCTTGTGCAATGCTGCCCTCAACAATTTCGCGGCGCATATCTACAAACACTTTATCGGAAGCGGTTGTGATAGATGTTTCATTTAACAAGTGCTGTGTCATAAAGTATTTTTTATATTGTCGACAATTTATGGTCTAACTATGTGCTTATTATTTATACCTGTCAACCCTAAAACCACTTAAACCGAATGAAAAACCACCGCATTGTCGACATTATTAGCCGAAAGTATAATAAAAAATGTATTTAAGCTGCTTTACTCAACAAGATGTCGACACCTTTTAAGGGTTACTATTTCATTTTTAACACTGAAAAAAATCGTTAAAAATGCTATTATCCTGCTTTATTTTGACTGTATGAGCCAAATCGTGGACGCAAACACTTACATCCCTGAGCCATTTATTAACGACGTAAAAACCTATTTACCCGAGCACCTAAACTTAGATGACTTTTTAAGTGCGTGTCGTCGTCCACTGCGTAAATCTGTTCGCGTTAATACATTAAAAATGAGTGTTGAAGAATTTAAACGCCATGCGGCTAAAAAAAATTGGCAACTTACCGCTATTCCTTGGTGCGACGAAGGTTTTTGGTTAGAGCGCCCAAACGATGAAGAGCAAAACCTAGCGCTGGGCAATACCGATTTACACTTAAGCGGGGCTATGTACGTGCAAGAGGCAAGCTCAATGTTGCCGCCAATGGCACTAAAGCAAAGCCTTAAAACCAGTAACACAGTGCTCGATATGGCCTCGGCACCGGGTTCAAAAACCTCACAACTTGCCGCGTTAATGAATAATCAAGGCGTGCTAGTGGCCAATGAGCTGTCGTCGTCACGTTTAAAAGTGCTCAGTGCGACATTAAAGCGTATGGGTGTAGGTAACTGTGCGCTATCGCATTTTGATGGTGTGGTATTTGGCAATTACATGTTTGAGTGCTTCGACAGCATTTTACTTGATGCGCCCTGCTCTGGCGAAGGCACGGTACGTAAAGATAGTGACGCGCTAAAAAATTGGTCTATCGAGTCAAATATTACCATTGCTCAAGTACAAAAAGATCTGATTAAAAGTGCATTTTACGCACTTAAACCCGGTGGCACATTAGTGTATTCAACCTGTACGTTAACCCCACTCGAAAACCAACAAGTATGCAGCGCATTATTAGATGAGTTTGGCGAATATATAAGCCCTGAGTCATTAAGCGACTTATTCCCAGGGGCTGATAAAGCAACCACCACAGAGGGCTACTTATATGTTTGGCCGCAAACATTTGACAGCGAAGGCTTTTTTATTGCCAAATTTAAAAAGCACAGCAGCTGCGAAAACCAAACATTAAAAGTTAAAAAAGGCGCGTTCCCCTTTAGTGACTTTGATAGTAAACAAAGTGCTGCGTTTATGAGCTTCCTTAAAAAGCAATTTGGTTTAACGAGTCTGCCAGGTACGTTAAAACAACGCGACAAAGAGCTTTGGCTGTTTCCTGATGAATTTGAAGCGATACAAAACAAAATTAAATATGCGCGATTAGGTATTCAGGTAGGCGTTATTCATAAAAATGGCGTACGCCTAACGCACGAATTTGCAACGGTATTTGGTAAGCAGTGTAAAAGTAATGTACTGGCATTAACCAATGAACAGGCTAACGATTACTTTAATGGTAAAGATATACGCCTAGAAGAGGTAACCAAATCCAGCGGCGAGGTGATCCTAACTTTATGTGGTTGCCCTATTGGCTTAGGGAAATGGCAAAAAAATAAAGTTAAAAACTCTTTACCACGAGATTTAGTACAAAATACGCAGTTAATAAACTGGGCGTAAACTCTAATAAAGATGTGCATAACAAATGTAACTTACTGTAATTACGGCAGTATAAAAAACGAACAAAAATGTGTATTTTTAGCACTTTTGACTATACTTAAATAACTTTCTTCTTCTCCCTAAGAATCTGAAAGTGTCTTTAGTTAGCGCAGGGCTCAAATACGAGCCCCTCTATAACCCAGAGTTCTTATAGCTCTGGGTCTTTTTTTGTCTAGGCGAAAGTTAACGGGCTGCGAGAGTCGGGTTACGAGCTTAATCCCTCACCTAGTCCTATTATTACAATAAGCTCTTAAAAATTTATTTACCACAGAGGATAGGAGAAAACAGAGAAAGTGATTAAAGACAAAGATTAAAGAACTGTTGTTAGTTATTAGATTTCCAAAATTGAAGCTTTTTATCTGTGCAGCACGAAGCGCCTCGGTGTTCTCTGTGGTTCAAAAATAAAGGTTTTAGGAGATAGCTAACTGGTTGCGGGGATCGGACAACCGGACCTGGGCATTACAATAAGAACTTAGTGATTTATTTACCACAGAGGATAGAAGAACACAGAGAAAGTAATTAAAGACAAAGATTAAAGAACTGTTGTTAGTTATTAGATTTCCAAAATTGAAGCTTTTTCTCTGTGCAGCGCGAAGCGCCTCGGTGCTCTCTATGGTTCAAAAAAGGTTAAAGTTCAGAGTAGACGAGCTGCGAGGTTCAAGGCCCGTTACCCGAAACCCGTTACTCGAAGCTCGTGGCTCGTGTTTTAACCACAGTATTTATTAAACATCCAGCTGCCTCTGATAGCCTCATAATGAGAACCAAATTGCAGCGATAAACACACTATTGGCAAACGGTTCATTTGCTCAGCCATACTAAACACATCATAAAATTTATAACCATATTTAGAAGCTAATTTAAGCTCATTCACATAAAGGGCTTTGTAGGTAGGTGGTAGTTCACTCCAGTGCATTAACGCAATTTGAATAATGCCTAAATGAATATCTAACTTATATGGGCCTACTTTTTTGGCTTGCTGAATATAATTGTATACCCGCTCTGTTGGCCCCTCTTGATAACTTACAACCTGCGCTAAGCTCATCCAAGTTTGTGCCCAAGTTTGTCTAAGCTCAACCGACTTTAATAACGCCTGCTCAGCTTGTTGATATGTTTGCTTAACTTGTTCGGCTTGATCACTTGATGTGGTATCAACACCACTGAGGCTTAGTAATTTTATATGGGCTAAAAAATGCCAATAATGAGGATGCTCAGGATCCATATTAGTAGCCAATGTAATTGCATTTTCTGCCGCCTGAAGCGATGAGCCAGATAAAGCACCATCCGACTCTTGCACAATATTAAGTGCATTAAAGTACCACGCATTTGCACGCATACTTTGCATGCTGGTATAAGCGATAACAAGTACTATCATGGCTAATATAGCAGCAGGAACTACCTTGAACATGTTTAATTTAGTCATTAAATAAGCACTCGGTTAGCTGCAGCGGGTTAGTTATAAAAAGCATTGTAGCCTGCTCTTCACCTATTAACTGCGCTACTGTTTTTCTAGCTTGGCTCAATATAGGAGGTCGGCGCTTTACTGAATGGGCATCAGAGGCAACATAGTTCACTAAACCATCTTTTAGCATTTGTAACGCTATAGTTTGTGCGCTTTCGCCCCACTCACCTTCAATGCTCGATGCCGTTAGCTGAAAATCGCAGCCTAATTGGTTTAAGTGTTGAATATAATAAAGATTTGACTGAATATCGCGATTACGCTCTGGGTGCGGAATAATAACGCGTATATTTTGTTTAGCGAGCCACTGAATAAACTTATCGTAACCTTGCGGCATGTGTGAATGCGGTAACTCTAATAACAACACGCTTTTGTCTACTATTTTACCAATAAAAGGCAGTTTATTAGCCATCACCATTGCCATCAGTTCTATGTCTAAACGTACTTCAGCAGCGGCAGCCAACTTTACATTAATACCTTCTTTTTTTGCCTCTCGCTTTAAACTCTCTAAATCGTTTTTTATTTGAGCCGTCGCATTATTAAAGCGCCCCACATGTATATGTGGCGTTGCCACCATATGAGTAATACCATCGCTTTCGGCCAATTTCAAAAGCGCCAAAGATTCAGTTAAATCTTTAGCGCCATCATCAATACCCGGCAAAATATGCGTATGAATATCAATCATAAATTACTTAATTACACTTGAGGCTTTTCTGGTTGCTGTGAGTAATCGTAATAATCATAGTAACCATGACTATGCTCATCTTTAGATTTACTCATATCTACCTTATTAAGTACTACACCGGCAACGTGGGCTTTTACCTCAAATAAACGCTCAAGGCCGGCTGTAATTGGCTTAATACGGGTTATGTCGGATTTAACAACATATACTACCGAATCAACACTTTGTGCGATTACTAATGCATCACTTACCGCTTGTGTGGGCGGAGTATCAACAATAATGTGATCGTACTGTGTTTTTAACTCGCCAAGTAATTCAGCAAAACGTGGGTTTGATAAAAGCTCAAGTGGATTAGACGGTATTTGCCCGCTTGGCATAATAGTGACACCCGATTGAATATCAATATGCACACACTCAGTTAATTGCTCAGTACCTATCATTAAATTACTTAAACCTGGGTGAAATACCGGTATATCAAAACGTTTAGCTAATGTTGGTTTACGTAAATCGGCATCAATCAGTAATACCTTGCCCATTTGTGCCAACGACATCGCTAAATTAGCAGAGGTGGTGGTTTTACCCTCTCCTGGTGAAGTAGAGGTAACCGCTATAACCTGATGCGCTCGGTCAAGATGGGTAAGCAATAAACTAGTGCGTAAGGTACGTACAGACTCAGCAAAGCGGCGATAGGTATCTTCTAAATAAGCATGTATCGGGAAAAAGCTCTTTTTAGGCACTACAACATGCGGTAATAATCCTAACATACGCTGAGCAAGTTTATTTTCGACATCATTTTTATTTTTAACTGTATCGTTTAAGGCATCAAAAACAAAAGTCATTACCACCGCAAAACCAAAACTGGCTACAAAGGCTAAAATAACAATTAACTTTTTGTTAGGCTTGCTCGGTTCATTTGGTGCAAAAGCACGGTCTGTAAAGCGCGCAGCTGCAGAGCTAAAGTCACTGGTTACTTCAGTTTCTTTAGAGCGAGATAAAAAGGTATTAAAAATATTACGATTTGTTTCTACTTCACGCTTTAGTTGGTTATATTGGGTTTCTTTGCGGGTAATATCTTGATATTCAGCGCGAATTTTAGCTAAGTCACGCTCAAGCGCATTTACAGTTCGCGTTGTTCTGTTAAGCTCTTTTTCTATACCGGTAATTAACCCTTTAATTTGCTTATTAAGGTTAGTTTTTACGGTTGCAAGCTCAGCTTTAGCTGAGATCATTTTAGGGTGTTTAGGGCCGTAAACTTCACTAAGCTCACTCACCTTACGCTCAACAAGTACAACCTCGCGTTTAACATCTTGTACTACACGGTGCGAAGTAATTTCAGGCATGCTTCCAAGTAACTCTATGTTATCGTTACCATATTCGTTAATAACACGATTTATGCTTTCAAGGTTATTTTTAGTCGCACGCGCATCAACTAACTGTTTTGAGGTTTGCTCAAGCTCTTGGGTAACAAGGCCTGCTATACCTTCTATATCAACCAGCTTTTGTTCTTCTCGGTAAGCTTGTAAACGTACTTCAGAGCTATCTAGTTGTATACGTAATTCAGATAAACGCGTGTTTAACCAGCTTGATGCTTGCTGGGTAATGCCCATTTTAGCGCGCATTTGGCTTTCTATGTAAACCTCGCCTACTGTATTAGCTACTAAAGCTGCCAGCTTAGGGTCGCTCGACTCAAAACTTACACGCACTAATTGCGTTTTCATTATAGGAGAGACACTCAAACGTGACTTGAATGCAGCAAGCAAACCTAACATCTCGCGCTCTGCTTGCTCCTCTTCACTAAGATCAGAACTTTCTTTTTTATTTAAAAAGGGCAGTAACTGCTTAACCATGCCTTTTAACTCACCTGTAAGTGAAGGTTTAGCAATAAAATCGGCATGATCTTTTAAATTAAGTTTAGTAATTACCTCACGGGCAATGCTATTTGACTTAATCACTTCAAACTGGGTTAAATAGTACTCTTTTTTGGTGGAATCTAAGCCATAAATTTCATCAAAGCTGACCGCTTTGGTTTGCTCCGACTCAATCAATAAAGTGGCTGTAGCTACATATTTAGGCACTAAAGTTAAAGCAACCATTATAGTGAGCAATGTAACTACAATAGCAAAACCTAAAATTTTCCATTTGCTTTGCTTAATAACATTAAGATAAGCACCTAAATCAATAACTTCCTCGTTGTTGTTAGGCTTTTCAGAGTGTGTATTCATTTTATTATTACTGCCTTAAACTGCTTAAAACAAGCGCTGTTCTATTTTTATGGTGTCACCTGCCGCAATTTGGCTGTTTAAACTACCTTTTTGTTGCTGCTGTTTGGTTTGCTCTTTAAAAATAAATATTTTATCAACCGAGGCACGCTCGGTTAACCCACCGGCTAATGCTATTGCTTGATTTACTGTCATGGCTGGTTGGTAAGGATATGCACCTGGCTCTTTAACTTCACCATGTATATAAAAAGGCCGGTATTCTATAACTTGCGCATACACGTTAGGGTTAACTAAGTAATCAGGCTGCAGCCCTTCGCTTATTGTTTGCTCAACTTGCGAAACACTTAAACCCACCAGTTTAACCTTACCTAAAAATGGATAGTTAATCTCACCGCTATTACCAAGCAGTGAGGTTACATCTAAATCAGGCTGGCCAAATACTTTTATTTCTATTTTATCACCCGCACCTAAAATGTAGTTTTGCGAATCGTTCGCAAAACTACAAAAGCTCAGTAATAATATTAAGCCCGTTAAAATTTTAACCTTCATTCATTTCCCTTTAATGCAAATGTAAAGTTAAGGCCAACAATTACGCGGTCAAATTCAATATTAGTCTGGGTAGAATTGCGATCAATAAAATCAACATAGCCTGTTACCATACCAAAATTACTAGCTAAATAATTTAAACCTAGGCGGGCATTTTTTACTTTATCTTTTCGGTTAAAATTACCAGAGTATTGCTGGTCAACATAATTAGCACTTACTACAGAGCTTAAGTAGTCGCTCCAATCATGCTGCCACGTTGCACCGTAAACACTTTCGCGAATGTAATCGCCTTCTAATAACGGGTCTTTAGCGGCACGGCTGGTAACTAGTTGTAAAGTTGAATAGGTTAACGGCTTCCAAACTGCAGCAGCCTCCCAACTTAAACCACTAAAGTTATCGCGCAGGTTCGACTCAAAATCTTTATTTTGATAACCCACTTTAAATGAGCCAGTAGTAACCGCTGTGGCTTCCCACTCCATACCTAATAATACTTTTACGTCGTCTGAGTCACGTGAAATACCGTTTGAATCAATAACATCGTATTGATAGTTTTCTTGCTTTACTTCTAAAAAGGCACGCGTACCAGCTTGGGTATTATAGTAACCAATAATACCCAACATCGGTTTATCGTAATCACGGTACTGCGATATGGCCGTAAAATTTTGATAATTTTTGTTATAATAACCCGCTGTTAAAGCAACCTGGGCTTTAGAGCTTTGTGCGCCGTATTCGTAGCGAGCAGTTAAGTTTTGTTGTTGGTAGTTTACAAGCTCATCTAGCGCACTGCCCTGGCCTTCAGTTAATCCGCCACCACGTGGCTCGTACAACCAGTCGGCATCACCAGTAACATCTAAACGGTGTTGACTAGTAAACTCTTTATGTACACCTGCGCCCACATTTACTTGAGTAAAGTTATCGGTTGTGTCTTTATTATGAAACGACGTGCTTGATGCAATATCAAATTTATAGCTATCAGGGCCGTCTTCAATTAAGGCATTTAAACTCGGCGCTATGTTCCATATTAAACGTGACTGAGTGGCAGACGGCGTCATAAAAAAGTTGTCGTTGCTGCTCACGCCTAACTGTAGCGTAGGTGTAATCTCGGCGCCGTCTTTAGTCATTACACTGCCTGGTTGTAATTCTACCGCCAATGCAGGTGCACTTAAGCCCAACGCAACGAGTAAAGTGGTAATTGTATTAGTACGCATTTTCACTTTTAAATCCCTTAAAAATTGTCATAAAAATTATTTTAACATCAAACCATAAAGACCAATGTTTAATGTAATGTAGGTCGTATTCAACTCGCTTGGCCATTTTATCTAAAGTATCTGTTTCGCCGCGCCAGCCGTTAATTTGTGCCCAACCGGTAATACCCGGTTTGGTTTTATGCCTAAACATATAAAACTCTACTTTTTTTCGGTATTCTTCGTTGTGGGCAACCGCATGAGGCCTTGGGCCAACAATCGACATATCGCCTTTTAAAACATTTATAAACTGCGGCAGTTCGTCAAGGCTAGTGCGGCGCAAAAAGCCACCTAACGGAGTTATTCGGGCATCGTTTTTAGTTGCCTGAGTCACCACATCGCTGTTTTCGGTCACCGTCATCGAGCGGAACTTCCACACTTTTATTTTGCGGCCATCTAAGCCATAGCGATCTTGCTTAAATATAATAGGCCCTTTAGATGTCAGCTTTATTGCGGCAGCAATAGTCAATAATAGTGGGGTGATTAAAGTAACAATAATAGCTGAAACGACTATATCTTCTGTGCGCTTTATAAATTCATGAGCACCAATACACGGTGCTTCAAACACGCTTAATGTATCAACATCACCCACATGCTCAATGCGAGCATGTATTAAGTTTGAGAGTAAAAAGTCAGGCACTATGTGCACATCTACTGTGGTATCACCTAGCTGTAATAAAATATCAGCTATGCGCTTTTGTGCTTTCATGGGGAGGGCTATATAAAGTATGTCTATTTCGCCATTGCGTGCTGCGTCTACCGCACTTTGTATACGCCCCTCAACACCTTGCTGTTCGAGTTGTTCAAATAAACGTTCAGGGCTTCTGTCATCGTAAAAACCTTTAAAGTTAAACCCTAACTCATCGTGTTTTACAATTTCAGCATGTAAATAAGCAGCAGACTCTGTAGCACCAATAATGGCCACATTGCGTTGCGATAGTCCTAACTTGCGGCGATTGCGTTTATACAAATAAGCACCCAAACGCCAAATATACAAATAAGCTACACTTAGTAAAAACCAAATAGCTATTCCCACGCGAGAAAGCGACTCGGTAAACTTAAATACAAAAGACACGACTAATAAAAACGCAAAAGCAATGAGCACACTACCCCACGCACACATTACCATTGTTCTAAATTTGCCAGCACGCCAAGAACGGTAAGTAGAAAACAGCTCAGCACTGTACAAGTAGCTAAGTGCAACAGTGAGTGCAGAAACAGCATAAATAGGAGTGAGTTTAAAATTGTAAAGAAGAGCTGCACACTGAAACGCTAAAAACAACGCAAATATATCAAATAGTCGGTAAAAATTGGCATCAGAGGAACCTGAGGGTTTAAATGTCCTTGGAGATGTCATTTTGCTTAATTCCTTATAGCTAATTCAGTGTGAGTAGCACCTCACAAAATCCACGGGGATAATATAGTATTAGCCAATTTTGTTCAATTGCTGATTCCGACAAAAGTACTAAAATTCATGTTTAAATCTTTTAGCTAACTCTTGCTTTGTTCATTAAGTATTAAAATAAATACTCACATTTTATTTAAGTTTAATTAAATAACCCTTTAAACCAACTCCAAACCCCAAACGAATAACCTTCAAAAATATCAATTCCCAATGCCGATTTAATTAAATATATAACCAACAGAACAAATAAAAATAAAAATGTAATCGCAGCACTGAGTAAAAAAGCCTGTGTCATTTTAGCTATTTTTTGTTCTTTAGCGTTAAGCTCGCGCCTATTTCGACCTGCTAATAATACGTAGTAATATCGGTATTTAAATAGTTTAACTACGCCTCTACAATCAACAGTATGGTTACCCCACTGCCTAGCACCAATAGCTATTTTTAAATGGGCTAGCTGTTCATTAGTAAACGTAGTTTGAACGTTTTTAGGCATTCGCTCCAGCAAACTTCTAATTGCAGGATCATGCTTTAAGTTTGACAAAAAAACCTCAGATTAAACAATAACTAATTAACTTAAAAATACTTTTACAGGTTTCAATAATAAAAAGCCAATTAAAAATAATTGGCTTTTAAAGAGAGGTTATTATTTAAGATTAGCCGAACGGAAAGTATTAGACTTTTCCCAGCTGTTCTCTTGTTGTAATGGAAGTGACCCGTTTTGGTTTATATTAGCACCTGAGTAAGAATGCTGATTCCATATACGTGTTGCAGGAGCCCATTTACAACTACCTGTAGTTTTAACATGCACGCCATTAGTCGGCTGTTTATTTCCTAATAGAAGTCTATTAGATCCAGAAATAATTTCACCAGAACCATCACCATCTAAATCAACTACAATTGGATACTCACGTAATGTGCCAGATGACTGAGTAGTAGAGTAAATAACTTGGTTTAAATTAAAATCAAAAACCTCTAACTTTTCTTCATCTTGGTAAATAACTTCAGATTTTCCATCATTATTAAAATCATAAGCCACTGTACCCACTCGCATGCTAGAGATGTCATTCATAGGTGTTGTAGATAAAATAGCACCGTTAGAGTTAATAACCCTAACTTCATTGTATCCGGCATTAATTATTTCAGGAATGCCATCACCATTAATGTCAGCCAGTGAACTTACACCTGCTCCCTCTGATGCTGCTTTTACGCTCCACAATTTATTACCTTCATGATCGTATAAGCTTATGGTACCGTCTAAGTCTGTTTGAACTATTTCAGGATAAGCATCATTGTCAAAATTAACTGGTAATGCGAATGTCTCACCATTATCTGTGCCTTTTGACCAAATAACTTCTCCATATTGGTTATATAAAATACCATTAGCAAGAATTTCTTGAACACCATCCAAGTCAACATCAACGACTGTAGACTCAACAACACGTAAAAAAGAATGACTACTTGGTATCTGTAACGCAGTGACAGAATCATCATACAAATCCCAAATAACTTTTCCAAACAATATTTCAGGGTAACCATCTGCATCTAAGTCGGCGATTGTAGTACTACCGTATAGTAAACCTTCAACTTGTTGAGGTATTGATTTTTTGAGTAAACCTTCATTACTGTATATGTTTAATGTTTTATTTACAGAGTCATAAGCAAATATATCAACTAGCCCATCATTATCTAGATCAGCTACGGCAATAGAATAATACTGGTGAGTGTTAACATGATTGTAACTTACAGATCCGTCTTGGGCCTTAGTTAACCATAGTTCTGAGCCATCAACACCACTAAGAGCTCTTACAATTCCACGTTTTTTAAATTGCACAGAGTCAAAAGTAACAGCAATAATATCAACCACATCAAGCTCATTTATTAAACCATCACCATTATCATCATTTAACTGAGCAGCTAATGGCGTAGAAATTACATCAACATAAGTTGGTTCATATTCACTGGCAGTCCAATTCCATTTATCAACGATATTAATTTCGTTACAAACAGGTGCTACTGTACTAGGTAAGTTACCATCAAATTCACCACCTAATAGCGCCATTGAACCGTAAAAGCTTTGGCCAATAATAGGCATTTTTGCTGTACCATATACACCCCTAATATCAGCATATGGTGCTAATATTACACCCTGCCAACGATTGCCTTTGATATCGAGTTTTTGTGCATTAGTAAAGTTGAATACGGTTTTACTTGCATGGTGGCGTAAACGTGCAAAGCTCTTGCCTTTTACAACTACGTTGTCATCACCTGTAATATTAAAAATTATAGTGGCATCAGCAGGTATACCCCATACTTTAAAAGTATGCGCTTTAGCAAAGTCACGAGCATCTAAATTAAATACTTGTGTATCAGAACTGCCATCACCTTGTAAATAAAGGCCTCCCCATTTACGGTAAACTATACCTGTTTCATCCAGTTCACTTAATTGCGTACTTAAATCTTTGTAGTATTGCTCTTGTTCATCAAAATTAAATGGCATGGCCGATTGATCTTGGTTAGAAAGGATTTTAGAGCCCCACTCCATTCCCCAACGTACACCCCAGTGAATGTCAGTACCACCACCGGCGATCATACTACCTACATATTGGCGACCATATTTAAAGTCGATAGTAGATTCACTAATTAAGTAATATTCTTCAGGGCTGTAAGGGCGAGTGTAACCTACACTGTAACCTTTAAGATCAATTTCACCAGCTGCAATAGCGCCATCTGCACGACCAAAATTCGATTTAAAATCATTAAAAACAAATGCTGAAAAATTATTGGCTACGCCTAAGTCTGCAGCTAGTGTTGTAGAGCTGGCTAAAGTAAGTGCGATCACTGCACTTATCTTTTTAAATTTAAGTAATGAGTTAGTCATTTTTTCCCTCGAAAATGAAAAAGTGCATTATAGGCACCAAGTTTATGTCATTTGTTTAATGAAAGTTAATTCTTTCACTTCTGCTGAACATTATATACACAAATAAAATCAAAAGGAACAAAAAACCCTACGAAAGTACTAATTTTTAGTACCTAAAAGGACACAAAAACATAATATCAATGAGTTACAGTAATAAAAAATCAAAATTAATTTAAAAAAAACACAAAACACACCTTAAAGAACTGCAACTTGTTAATTTTTTGTGAAAGACCAGAGGTTACATAATAATATAAGAGTTACTCTGTTGTAACTCTTATATTATTATATTGTCAGCTTGAAATTTGATGTCTAAAAGTGATTTGCGAGGGAGGGGGGTTTTAGTCAATGTTAAAAAATTAGCTACTAAACTTATTCTTTATTAATAAGTATGCAAATTTAGAATTTGTAATTAAGTAACGTTTCCACATTCTGCCGGGTTCTTGTATAACCCTGTAAAGCCATTCGAGCCCTGCTTTTTGCATCCACTGTGGTGCGCGCTTTACTTTGCCTGCTACAACATCGAACGTACCACCAACTCCCATTACAAAATCAACGCCGAGTTTGTCTTGCCATTTATTAATAAAGTTTTCTTTTTTAGGAGAGGTAATAGCTACAAATAACAACTTAGCGCCCGATTCACGTATTTTAGTGACTACTGCTTCTTCGTCATTCCCCTCTTTATTTCCAAAGAAATAACCATCATGATAACCAGCAATATTTAAATTAGGGTTTTGTGCTTTAACTACTTCCACTGTTTTGCTTACTACCTCTTCGGTAGCGCCAAGTAAAAATACAGGGAAATCGCGCTTGGCACTCATGGCTAATAATTCATGAAATAAGTCAACCCCAGCTACTCGCTCTGGTACATTGTGTCCTAAAAAGCGTGCGCCAAAAACAACGCCCATACCATCAATATTAATTACCTCACAGGCTTTAACCGACTGTGCTAAAACAGGATCTTTTTGCATATTAACTATCTTGGCAACATTAACCACTACATGCTGTAGAAATTGCTTTTGCTCAATTCTGTTTTCAATAAAAGACACTGTCTCTTGCATGGTAGCTATATCCATTGGTGCTTTTAAAAATTCAATACGTTTCATATTAAGTCCGTTTTTTAAAGTTGTTCAGTATCATTTTGCTGCGTTATGCTAACTTTTTGGCGATTAAAATAAGCAAACGAATAGTAGACCCATGCTTGTGTCCAACGCACATAGTCAACCTTATTGGTAAAGTACTTATTTTTTTGATAAATAAAACGCTGCTTTTTAGGCATATACAAGGTTTGAATAGCGCGGTTTATTACTTTTTCGGCCATCGCAAAGTCATCTGACGTTTTACCTACTTTTAATAGCGTAAAAATAGCCTGAGACACGCTGTGCATATCGAGTGGGTAACGATTATTATTGTAATATTTTGCGGTGCCATCTTGCTCAAACAAATGTGCTTTATAATAGGTAAAGCCTTGTGCAATTGCGGCCTCAAACTCATCCGTTTGTAGCTCATCGCTCAGTAAACGCAACGCTTCCAAATTATAACCGGTATGAAAGCCATCAATAAACTGGTGATGATGGCGAGCACCATATACCCACGAGCCATCAGCCCCCTGCTCGCTTACAGACTGGCGAGCCGCATTTAAAGCAAGCTGTTTGTAGTGTTGGTTATTAGTCAGTACAGCAACTTTTGCAACCCATGCTGCGCCCCAAAGGCTAGCATTATGCACAAAAGCAGTTTCACCTGGAATATAACCAAAAAACTGCCTACCATCACATTCTTTGTATAACGTTTTTACAATAAAGTGAGCACTATCTATTGCAGGCTCTAGGTATTTACTTTCATTAGTTACTTCGCTTAACGCATATAACGCCTGTGCTACATATATAGTAGTAATAACATTCGGCTTACCTTTAGGTACAAAAAACGCACGGGCATTCCAATCAAAATGGTAGCCCCAGCAACTATGCTGCCAAATAGTTTTATCACTTTGCTGAGTTAGCAACCAATCAGCTAGCTCTTTGGCCTCATCTAAGTATGTTTGTTCATTTGTAACTTTATAGTCTTCTAATAAACCTAAAATAAATAAGCCAATGCCTTTTGGGTTGCGCTTTTTAGGTACTCCAAATAAAGGCCTTAAATTCACAGCTAAGCGTTTATGTAATTGAATCCACGCAAGGCCAATAACACCTTTTTTCAAACGAGGGAAAAGCTCAAATAACTTGCTATTTAGGCCGTCAAATGGATCAGCTCCACTGTAATTATTGGTTATGGCTTGCTGAAGTAATAACTTATTTAATTTATGTAATTTCATTATAAACTTTTTCTAATGAAGGAATGACAACATCAAATGAAAATTCAGTATTAAATTTTCCAAATGCATTTATTTTAACTGCGTTTTTAAGCTTTTCATTAGAGAGGTAATTGTCTAGGTGTTGTACTAACTGCTCTCGGTCGCCGGCTTTAAACAATAGGCCTGTAACATTATGTTCGATGGCATCTGATATTCCTCCAACGTCAGAGGCTATAACAGCTAAATGGCTTGACATAGCCTCTATTACACCCATAGGAAAGCCTTCTTTGTAGCTAGGTAGACAATAAATATCAGAAGAGCGAAATAATGCTTTTTTAGCCTCGCCACTTACCCAACCAGCAAAAATAATCTTATTTTCAACACCTAACTCAGTGGCTAGTGACTTATAAAAATCGAGATTGCCTGTACCGCCTAAAGTTAGAGTTATAGTAGGATAAATATGGCTCACTTTTGCAAATGCATAAATTAGATCACTTACGCCTTTAGCTTCTTCTAAACGACCTAGAAATAAAATATGGCCAGCGGTAGGATCTGGATTTTCACAAACCTGCTCTGTTGCATTATAAACAATCGAAACTTTTGTTGAATTACCTAGGGTATCGTTTAACCATGCGTACCAACTCTTAGACAAAACAATAATTTTATCTGCTTTAATAAAGGTATTTAAAATATGACGTTTGTTCCCTGCGGTCGATGCATCATAAAATAGCTTAAATCCCCCACCATGTAAGTGAATAATAACCTTGCCACCTAAAAGTTTAATAAGCCTAACAAGTAAAGATTTACGCTTATAACTACCATTTGATGCCATATGAATATGCACAAAGCCAATATCACGACTTAATAAATAAAAGCATACTACAATTAAACACTTTAAAAATAGAAACATAGATGTAGCAATATTAACTTTTTCTTTATGGCTTACAATCAGTTTAATATTCCATTTGTCCAATAAACCGTATTGTCGATACTGTTGGAGTACAGAAGCAATACCACCTTGCCCCTCTATGCTAGTCCCTATCATTAAGTTCATTAAGTTCCCTTTATATGGCAAATTGCTTGAATTGACTTTCCACTTCTTGTCTTTTTTAATTCTTTAACAAAGTTAAAAACAACGAGCATTTCTAGACCAAGACGCGATTTAACTGCTTTTTCTATTATTGTTTTTTGTTTCTCATTAAATTCATCATTAATAATAAGGTGAATGGTTATTTCACCATACTTAAATTGCTCAAATTGACTGCCAATTATTCCTTTTGCTTCTTTTACACATTGATCTAAAGCAAATACTTTATCTTTATTTGTATTATAAACATGCTGCACCTGCCGACCTTTAATCTCTTTTACAATAGGATAAACCCGCCCGCAAGGGCACTCTTTTTCGTCACTTAAAACTACTTGGTCGCCTGTTTTATAGCGAATAAGCGGGTAATATTTATTATTAAAATTAGTTCCAACTATTTCGTATACCTCATCCGACACATGCTCAAGCTCTACGTGCGAATAATCTGTAAGTAAATGGTAACGTCCATGTTCACAATTAGAAATTGCAGCAACACGTTCAAATAAACCATACCAATCAAATACTTTACATTTAAAACGCTCTTCTATTAACGCCCTATCATCTTTCGTTAACTGCTCAGAAGAGGTGATAATTGACTTTAGCCTTGAAGGATAATAATCATTATTTTCTTTTAAAAATTTTGCTAATAACACTATTGATGAGGGATAGGCTTGAATTATATCAACTTTATAACTTACCATTTTATCAATGTACTGCTGCATTGTTTCTTTTGATAAATGAAAAGTGGATAACATCAACATTTTTTCAAAAAAAGAATATCGCCATAAAGCACCCGTTTTTTGCTCTAATGGCACAATTAAGTCACCTCGTAACCAGGCCCTTTTATCTCCTTTTTTGTAACCCGCCCATTCGAGCAAACGTTTAACAAAAGCAAATTCTTTAATCACCGACTCCATAGATTGTGGGATCATCAAAGGCGAACCTGTAGTACCACTCGTTGAGCCTTTTACTATCACTTTGGGTTTATTTTTAGAAAGTAACCCAGACGGTTCTGCTTTTATACTTTCTTTCGTTAATCGAGGAAAAGACTCTAAATCACTTGCATCATATTTTTCGTAGAACATGGTATTTTCAACAGCATTAATTAATGCGCTGTTTAATTCACTTTCAACATAACTATCTAATGTATTCTTGTTGTATTCGTTATTTTCAATTCTTTTTAAAAAGCATTTGCTTTCTCTATTATCTCGTAATTTCAATCTGATGATCGCGCGAACAGAAATTAATAAATTTTGAATTAGTATTGGCGAGTTTTTATAAATTTTTTTTTGAAACATATTATTAAGTAGCTTTTTAATGAATAATACGAGCAGGTATTCCTACCGCAGTTTTGTTATCAGGTATATCGATAATAATAACAGCATTAGCGCCTGTTATTGGTATCCCACTTTCTTCTTCACCACTTATTGTCACACAAGAATCAATAACACAATCGCTGCCAATGGTTGCACTCTTATGAATTAAAGTCGCAATTCCTCCATATCTAAACGTAGTACTTTTTCCTATGCTTGCTTCAGAAAATACAGCACTATTATGAACTAGCCTAATAAGTAAATTAATTACCTTGGGAAATAAAGGGATCTTACTTGTATAGAACCAATTTCCCAAACGATATAGCATCATACTGATAATGTTACTCATTGATGTAAGCTTCGTATTTCTTATACATGTACTCACTAGAAAAACTTGTATTAATCTTGTTAATTGCATTTAAGCCAAGCTTTTTGCGACACTGTTCATCCAATATTAAACCTTCTATTTTATCTGCTAAATCTGTCTGGTTCATAAATTTATACAACAAACCATCATTTGAATCACTAATAATTTCTGCCGACCCTCCTACATTAGCGCCCAGCACAGGTAGGCCTGCAGCCATGGCTTCGAGCAACGCATTTGAAAACGTATCATTTGAGGGTAAAACAAATGCATCGTAATTTGGCAGCAGCTGTCTTACATTATTTCTTTCACCTAAAAAATTAACATGCTTCTGTAAACTTAAGTCATTTACTACGTGCTTTAACTGCTCTTCTTTGCCATCTGAAACTTGACTACCAATACAATCAAGTTCGATTTTAAAGCCTTTATCTAATAATATTTTTACCGCTTTAAAAATATCGGCATGTCTTTTTTCTGGGCGGAGCCTTGCAACAACCACCAACCTAAATACATCGTTTACTTGATAACATTCCTTAACAGGGTAGTTTGTCTCTATCCCATTTTGCAGCGCCTCTATCCGTGTATTTTTAAGCTGATTAAAGCGTTTAAACTCCTCAGCTAATTCGCTATTCCCCATTACAATAGCGTTAGCAAACTTCATTTTTTTGATAGCAATTGTTTGCTTAACTTTACTCATAAAGCCAATTAAATGGGTTGTATTAATAAATACAACTTGTTTTATAAGTTTTGAAGATACAAATAAGGCTGGGTAGTAATTAAAATAAAAAATGGCAGAGGCAGTTTCTGCACTTGCTTGCTGTTTATTTAAATAATTAAAAACACGTTTTTTAGCATCCAAACGCGCTTTTATATTACTGTTAGTATCGATAATGGTAAGTTTAACCTCACTATTAAGCTTCTCTTTTTGTGAATTATTTAAAGAGAGCGATAGTACTTCTACATCTTTGCCCTGTGCTGCAAAATAATTAGCTAAGCGAATAACTTTTTGCTCTGTACCACCAACTTCTAAGCTAGCGATAACTAATATGACATTCATTTATTCTTCTCCATGCTGGATATATAATTGCTACACAATAAAATAAAAACAATAAATTATTTTGTTTTATAAACGAACTACCGCTTATTGAATAAAACGTTAAAAACGTTAAAACGATTAAGGGTAATGTATATGTTAAATCTCCTAAAAATAACCTTTTAATAGATGTAAAATAAGGGATTAAAATAATAATTGGATACATAAAAAGCCCTACATAACCCATATCAATAAGTGCATCGATCATGCCATTATGTGCATGGCCTAAATGGTAATAAAGCCGCCCGACGGTGAACTCTGCTGGCTGGTTTTCGCCCCAAAACACACCACCAAAACCATAGCCGAAAAGTTTATAGTCAATATTATTTAAGATAATCCCCCACATTTCGGAGCGACCAGAGCCTGTTAAATCTTTATCAAAAACATCAGTGATAATAAAAGTAATAATAGAGAACCCAATAAACCCAAGAGAAATAATCACTGGAATGCTAATTAATCTAGCGACAACAGTAATTCTTTTATAAAAGTTTAAAATATAAATCGAAGACAAAACAACAAAGAAGCATATTAACGGGGTAGTTGATTTACTCATTAGTAAACAAATAACAGGGATTAACCAAACAAACCATTTATATTTATCGCCCTTAAAGTGGCTAAATAACATAAACAACATAGTAAATACTGCTGTCCTGCCTAAAATATTTTTAAACCCAAAAATACCTTGCCATAAACCAAGATGCGCAGGATCGTTGCTACCATCATCAATACCAATAGAAGGGATAAAAATCGCGAATAATATACTTACTGATAAAGCCCATAGTAAGGGAGTAACGACTACTTTGATTAAAGCCTCTTCATCGTTACAAACAACTAAAGCCGCTGCAAATAAAAACGTACCCGCTAAAGCGCTTGACGCTATAAATGACTGACCAGCATACATAGAAAAAAAACTGGAGATAAATGCCACTGAGCAAATTATTATAGGAAAGATCGAAGATTGTAATAAACTTTTTAAATTACTCTTATACTTAACTTTATTAATAATAATAAACAAAGAAACAACATAGAAGATTAAACTTATTGGTGTAAATAAGCTACTCGCTGTGCCCTCAGGCATCATTTCAAACAAAAATGTAAAAGCACGGCTAAAAAAAAGTATCCCCAAGGAGAAAAACAGTGATAAATAAGAAAATCTAATCTTCATATTTTCTTATCCCTATTAAGTAATAGGTAGTATAAAAAAGAACTTACTACACAGTAATAAATAACTACAAATACAGATGAAAGTTCAATAAAACTGTATATGTCCATTTCAGTCATGATTGAATAGAGTGCTATAAGTATCTTGATAGGTAAAATAGCTTTTTCTAGATGTGACATAACATTCATCTTGTCAATTGTAAGATAAAGTGATGTGCTAGGGATATTTATAATTTGCATAACAATTATAAAAACATAAGCGTTTAATAATAATGCGACTTCAGTCCACCCGTCTCCTAGGATTAAGTTTATCAACTCAGTTCCAAGAAGAAAGACAACTAAAGCCATCAGTAAAGATGCAAATAATAATAATAGCTGAGTAAAAAAGTAACTTTTTAATAGCTTTTTAGTATTGTTTTGATTATCAACAAAATGCTTGTATATAACTTGGCGTAAGCTGCTTGCTAGTAGGTTTAAAGGCGCATTTAAAATCTTCTCCATAAAGAAATAAGATGCAATGATTTTTTGTGACTCAAAAGCAATTATGTAAAAAGCGACAAACTGAACATTAACAACATTAAACATTGCCTGGACTGCAGCATGGTAATTTTTAGCAAGCTCACTTTTTAACAACAGGTACTTCTCATGGAACTCAGTAAAAATACCGAAAAACTCTTTTTTATACCAATAAAAATAAAAGCATAAAGGTAGTATAACCGAAACAACTAAAGACCAAATAATTCCAAATAATTGAAATGTATTAAGTAAATACATCACTAGAAGTAATATACTGGCTCTAGCGATTTTTAAGAACGCCAAGTGATGAAAACTACCGCTCCTGGTGACTGAAAATGTTGCTATATTTTGCCAAAAAGCACCAATTAAATAAGGCACAAATAAAAAATAGCTATACCAAGGTAAATCTAACCCTTTATATATTAAATACCCAAACAGAAAAAAAGAATAAACAATCCCGCCGCATATTGTAAGCAGATAAAGTGCTTGTGTATAACGAGTTACTGTTTCATCGTCTTTTTTAACTATAAAGAACTCGAGACGAAAAGAACTAAAAATTAAAAATAAAGCGAGTACTGACGTTATTATACCCAATGAAGACAATGCAGATTCGTCATATTGCCTTGAAATATAAGGTAACGTTATTAGGTTTATGAGTTGGGTTAGGATAGTCGCAATAAAAATCCATGTAACTCCTCTAACAACACTCATTTTGCATTCTCACTGCGACATAATTCTAATGAAGTATTAAAAAGTACTATCATCATTTGTTATAAAATTCCGAGTACCATTTTACAAACTTATTAATACCATCTTGAAGATTAGTTTCTGGTTTGAAACCTATTTGTTTATTAAGCTCTTCTATGTCAGCGTATGTGCGAACAACATCACCATCTTGCATTGGTAAATACTTTTTATTCGCTTTTTTAGCAAGGGCATTTTCAATCGTGTTAATAAAAGACTCAAGCTGTACTGGTTGATTGTTGCCAATATTAAATAAACGATAATATTGTGAGCCTTCTTTTGTACTACCATACTCAACACATGGAACATGATCTTGAATACGAATAATGCCTTCAACAATATCGTCTATATAAGTAAAGTCTCTTTGCATCTCACCATTATTAAATACTTTAATTTCTCTATCGCTGGCTATTGCATCGGTGAATAAAAATGGGGCCATATCAGGTCGTCCCCAAGGTCCGTAGACTGTAAAAAAGCGAAGTCCTGTAGTAGGCAATGAATATAAGTGACTATAAGTATGCGCCATCAGTTCATTAGATTTTTTAGTTGCTGCATACAGAGATACAGGGTGATCAACTCTATCTTCTTCTGCAAAAGGTATTTTAGTATTTGCACCATATACAGAGCTTGAAGAAGCATAAACCAGATGCTTCACGTTGTTATGGCGACAACCCTCTAATATTGTTGCCATGCCTACTACGTTTGAATCAATATAAGCCATCGGGTTTTCTATTGAATACCTTACACCCGCTTGCGCTGCTAAATGGATCACTCTTTCGAACTTTTCGTTTGCAAATAGATCTGCAATAGCCTCTCTATCAGCAAGCTCCATTTTTATAAAACTAAAGTTATTAAAGTGTTCTATACGCTTTAAACGCGCAAGTTTTAATGCAGGATCGTAATAATCATTTAAGTTATCAAGCCCTATAACTTCATGACCTAATTGGCATAAACGCTCAGCCACAAAGTTACCGATAAAACCTGCTGCTCCTGTTACAAGATATTTCATAGATTAAACCCAGTTACCGATAGTCCACGGCCAATACTATAATAATTAATGTCTTTTTTGTTTATTCTATTTGGCTCAAATAAGTTTCGTCCATCAAATATGACTGCACTACTTAGTTTCGATTTTATCAAATCAAAATCTGGCGCTCTAAAATTCTGCCATTCGGTACAAATAACTAATGCGTCAGCTTTGTTTAGAGCGGACTCTTTGGTCCCCATTAAGCTTAAATCGTCTCGGCTACCGTAAATTCGTTGGGTTTCTTCCATTGCTTCAGGGTCATATGCTTGTACCTTAGCCCCAGCCTCCCATAACTGTTCCATTAAAATACGACTTGGTGCTTCTCGCATATCATCTGTGTTAGGTTTAAAGCTTAAACCCCACAATGCAAAAGTCTTACCTTTAATTGCATCTGGATTTTTTTCTAAGTCATAGTGTTTTGTGATGTACTCAAATAACTTATGCTTTTGAGCATAATTTACGGCTTCGACTGCTTTGAGTATTTTTGATTCGTAGCCTATGCTATCGGTCGTACGAACAAGTGCTTGTACATCTTTGGGAAAGCATGAGCCTCCATAACCACAACCGGGATAAATAAACTGATAACCGATTCGTGGATCTGAACCTATGCCATGGCGAACATGTTCTATGTCGGCACCTACTCGTTCAGCGATATTCGCCATTTCGTTCATAAAGCTAATTTTAGTAGCTAGCATGCAGTTAGCTGCATATTTAGTAAGTTCAGCACTTTTAATATCCATGACGATAATTTTTTCGTGATTTCGATTAAATGGTGCATAAAGTTCACGCATTTGGTCTTCTGCATCTGTCGAGTCTGTACCAATAATTATGCGATCAGGGCGTTTACAATCATTAACTGCAGCCCCTTCTTTTAAAAACTCAGGATTTGATACCACTGAAAAAGTTAAATCACTTTTTCGGCTATCAAGAATTGACTGCACTGTTGCTTTAACTTTATCTGCAGTGCCCACAGGTACCGTTGACTTATCGATAATAACTTTTGGCTTTTGCATATGTGTAGCAATAGTTTCTGCTACTTTTAATACGTACTTTAAATCTGCCGAGCCGTCTTCATCTGGCGGAGTACCTACTGCAATAAACTGCAGTTCACCAAATTCAACCCCAAATTGGGCATCTGTTGTAAATATTAAACGACCTTCCGCAAAGTTTTTTTCTACCAAAGGCGTTAGCCCAGGCTCGTAAATTGGGATAATACCTTTTTTTAAGTTTTCTATACGGGTTTCATCAATATCAACACAACATACATTATGACCTGCATCTGCGAGCACTGCCGCTTGTACCAAGCCGACATAACCAATACCATAAAAAGTAACTTTCATAACAATTCCTTACAAAATACCGCGAGTATCAATAACAACTTTTGAAGCAAACTCTGTTTTATCTGCTGCTTTAAATTGTTTATGATCAACTAATACTACAACGACGTTTGCTTGCTCTAGTGCGCTTTCTAGCGACACTAAACTAACATTTTTATCTACAAGGTTGGCTGGTAGCTCTGCAATGTTTGGCTCTACCGCGAGTATTTCACCAATATTTTTTGCTGCTAGCTCTTCAACAATATTTAATGCTGGGCTTTCGCGTAGATCGTCAATATCCGCTTTAAACGCAAGGCCTAGGCATGCAATCACTGGGCGTTTAAATTCATCAGCGGCTTTTGCTACTTTTTCTATTACGTAAAAAGGTTTTGCATCGTTTGTTAAGCGCGCTTGTTTAATTATTTTTGCTTCGTCTGGGCAGCTTGCAACAATAAACCAAGGATCAACCGCAATACAGTGGCCGCCAACACCTGGGCCTGGGTTTAAAATATTTACACGCGGATGACGATTAGCGAGCTTAATGAGCTCCCACACATTAATTTTTAATTTGTCACAAATTACCGACAATTCATTGGCAAAGGCAATGTTTACATCGCGAAATGAGTTTTCGGTTAACTTAGCCATTTCAGCAGTACGGGCATTGGTAATAATACACTCGCCGCGCACGAAAGTTTCGTATAACTTAACGGCTTTTTCGCTACACGCTTTGCTCATACCACCTATTACACGGTCGTTTGATACCAGCTCTTGTAATACATAACCAGGTAATACACGCTCAGGGCAATGAGCAACATTGATGTCGGCGGCATCGCCTTTATCTTGTGGGAACGTTAAATCAGGGCGCGCTTCACTTAACCAAGCGGCTAGTTGCTCTGTTGCACCTACAGGTGAGGTGCTTTCTAAAATAACTAAGTTACCTTTTTCAAGCACTGGGGCAATCATTTTTGCAGCCGATTTAATATAGCTTAAGTCTGCACTGTGATTACCACTTTCGCTATGAATAAATGGTGTAGGTACAGCTACCATAAACGCATCGGCTTTTTCTGGCGTTGTAGTCGCTCTTAAATTGCCGGTAGACACTACGCCGCGCACTATTATGTCGAGATCGGGCTCTACTATGTGTATTTCACCGGCATTAATGGTATTAACTGCTTTTTCGCTTACGTCTAAACCAATTACTTTCATACCACGCGATGCAATAACCGCTGCAGTTGGTAAACCTATGTAGCCTAAACCAACAACTGAAACTGTTTTAATTGTCATTACTAAATCCTTGAAAAAGTTTTAAACTTTATTTTAATCTTTAAAGTGTTGCTTAATTTTAGCCACAATGCGGTCACACGCTTTACCATCACCATAAGGGTTATGTGCACGGCTCATTGATTGATATTCTTGAGCGTTAGTTAGTAAGTTATTTACTTCACTCACAATGCGAGCTTTATCTGTACCTACTAACTTAACTGTACCTGCTTCTACCGCTTCTGGGCGTTCTGTGGTGTCACGCATAACAAGTACAGGTTTACCTAGGCTTGGCGCTTCTTCTTGAACACCACCTGAGTCGGTTACGATTATGTGAGCTTGATTCATTAAGTACACAAAGGGTAGGTAGTCTTGCGGCTCGATTAAATGCACATTATCAACATTTTTTAATATGCGGTTTACCGGTTCGCGTACATTAGGATTTAAATGCATTGGGTATAAAATTTGTGTATCTGGGTGCGCAGTTGCAATTTCGACCAATGCCTCACAAATTCGCTCAAATCCGCCACCAAAGCTCTCACGGCGGTGCCCTGTAACTAAAATAAGCTTTTTAGTTTCATCGAGTTCTGGGAATTTAGCTTTTAGAGTTGAAATTAAAGCGGTGTCGGTTTTTACTTTATCAACCACTTGTAATAGTGCATCAATAACGGTGTTACCAGTAATTACGATATCGTCAGCACTTACCGCTTCATTGAGTAAGTTTTGCTGCGATGTTTGCGTTGGTGCAAAATGCAGCTTTGTAATAGCTCCAGTAAGCTTGCGGTTACCCTCTTCTGGCCATGGTGAACTTAAGTTACCTGTGCGTAAACCTGCTTCTACGTGCCCCACTGGAATTTGCTGATAAAACGCCGCTAAACTTGCAGATAAAGTAGTGCTGGTATCGCCATGAACAAGCACTAAATCTGGTTTAAACTCTTCAAGAATAGGTTTTAGACCTAACAAAATATTTGTTGTTACATCGTACAAACTTTGACCCGGCTTCATAATATTTAAATCGTACTCTGGTACAATTTCAAAAAGGTCTAAAACTTGGTCAAGCATTTCACGATGCTGAGCAGTAACACATACTTTTGCATCAATACCGTCTGCTTCATTTAGCGCTTTAACTAGCGGCGCCATTTTTATTGCTTCAGGTCGCGTACCAAAAATACTTAATACTTTAATAGCCATGATTTCCCTTAATTTTTTACTAACCGATTTTGCATAAATTTATGCATTTGCCATTAATTGCTTAACGCGCTTGGTAAATTCTTCACCCAATAGGCTTGATTGCATTGCATACTCTACGTTTGCGAGCATATAGCCTAGTTTTGAGCCGCAGTCATGCGACTTACCTTTTAAATGATACGCTTCAATTGTTTCAAGATGACGTAACTGTAGTAATGCATCTGTTAATTGTATTTCGCCGCCAGCCCCTGGAGGCGTAAACTCGAGTAAATCCCAAATAGCAGGCGATACAACATAACGCCCTGTTATGGCTAAATTACTGGGCGCTTCGTCATTATTTGGTTTTTCAACCATGTTGGTAATGGCTGCATTTTCACCAGGCTGGATTTTTTTACCTGCTAAATCAACCACACCATAGTTGTGCACTTCGTCCTGTGGGACAGGCTCAACCATAATTTGATTATGTTGAGTTCGTTCAAATTGGGCGATCATTTGCGCAAGATTATCAACCTTTAGGTTTGACTTGTATTGATCGATAATTACATCGGGCAATAAAATAGCAAAAGGGTTATTGCCAATGATTGGGCGAGTTTCAAGTATTGCGTGGCCTAGGCCTAACGGCGCCGATTGACGAACCGAAATAATGCTTACATCACGCGGGATTATTGAACGCACCTCTTCTAACAGGCTGCGCTTTACACGGGCCTCTAAGGTTGCTTCTAGCTCAAAGCTAGTGTCAAAATGATTTTCTATTGCGTTTTTGGAAGCATGTGTGACTAGTATAATTTCTTTAATACCTGCTTTTACTGCTTCGTTTACAACGTATTGAATGAGAGGTTTGTCTACTAGTGGAAGCATTTCCTTTGGCGTTGCTTTGGTAGCGGGTAACATACGGGTACCCAAGCCTGCAACAGGCAAGACTGCTTTTAATACTTTCACTTCAATTCCTTTTATAGTTACTTTTGGTTATAACGTAGCTGTTTATAAATGCCGCTGCGAATAGCGAGTTTTAAATACTACTAACCATATGGGCGGGTATTATACACAACACAAACAATCGCTCAATATAAAAAGCAGCCTTTTTGATTGTTTTAGGTTAATTATTTGTTAACGGTTTATTTTGCTTTTTTGTAATCTATCATTTTAGTTTTAATGGGAATATAATTGCTTTGTTAACATTTTAGGGATGGGCTTTGTGCGCGTTGGAATTTGCATCATTATATTAGTGTCTTTTTTTGCTTGTGCACAAGACATGCTTTTACATTTGCGTAATAGCGATATAATAAGCCGTGCCAAACAATTTTACGGCGATGCAGGCCACCAACGAATAAAAACGTGGCTGAGTTTTATAGATGACTCTACCGATAAGAGCGAATGGCAAAAAATTCATTTAGTTAATGATTTTTTTAATAAGCATATAAAGTACAAAACCGATGACGAACTTTGGCAAAAAAAAGATTACTGGGCCACCCCTCTAGAAAGCCTTGGCGTGGGCATGGGTGACTGTGAAGATTATGTTATTGCTAAATATTTTACTTTAATCGCTTTAGGTATCCCCGAAGATAAAATACGCTTTATGTATGTACGCCAGCGTACGGTTAATCAACCTCACATGGTGCTTATATACTTTGAACAACCTAACCAAATACCGCTGGTGCTTGATAACTTTAATACAAAATTAGTGCCTGCAAGTAATCGGGGTGATCTAAAACCTATCTATAGTTTTAATGGCCAAGGTTTATGGTTAGCCAAATCGAAAGGGTTAGGTAATAAGGTTAAAAATAGTCGTGGCGTTTCTGCTTGGAACACCATGCTTGAACGAATTGAACAAGGCGAGCTTGCGCCTGCCAAAGGTAACAATAAAGGAACTAGTAGTTATGTCTCGACTCTTTAAACATGGATTGAGTTTAAAAACCCAAGTATATGGCTTGATCATTTTAATTTCGGTTATTTCATTTTGCGTACGTGTTATCACCGACGTTGATACAACCCGTAATTATTTACAAACGCAAATGGCCAGCCATGCGCAAGACACGGCTACCAGTTTAGGGCTTTCGATATCTCCATATTTAGAAGACGATAGCCTAATGATTGCACAAACGATGGCAACCGCTATTTTTGACTCTGGTTATTACAGCCAAATTAAATTTACCGATGTGCAAAATAATATAGTGTTTGAGTTACAAAACCCTAAACGCGTTGAATCTGTTCCTGGTTGGTTTATTAGTGCTGTTGAACTGAGTGCGCCCACTATGCATTCTGAAATAAACAATGGTTGGATGATGGCAGGTACACTTGATGTAACCAGCCATACTGGGCAATCTTACCTTACCTTATGGCAACACACACTCCGCAGCTTATATAGCTCATTTTTGCTATTAGCAGCATCGCTGGCTATTGCATTTTTAATTTTACGCGCAGTATTTAAACCGTTAAAAGCAGTAGAAGATCAAGCCACTTTAGTGACTCGAAAACGCTTTACCTTAAATAAAGAAATACCAGTAGCACGGGAGCTTCGCACAGTAACCCAAGCCATTAATAACATGGTTATAAACTTACAAAGTACGTTTGATTCGCTGACCAAACAAACACAAGCGCTTACTGAAGAAGTATACATAGATTCGTTAACGGGATTGGGTAACCGTAAGTCGTTTGAAAACCACTTTAATTCTGTTGTAAATAATATTACTGACGATGCGCCAATTACTGCGATGATGCTTACCCTGCCCTCGTTAAATAATATTAACCAAGTGGTAAGCTACCAAGATGGTGATCAGCATGTACTTGATGCTGCTAAAATACTTAAACAGCTTGCTGATGAGTTACCAAATTCAACTATATTTAGGCTTAATGGGGGTACGTTTGTATTACTGGCCCCATATGACGTTTTATTTTTAAATAAAGCCCGCCTAGACCTCATTGATAATTTAAGTCAAAAAGAAAACAGCTTACATATAAACGGTTACGCTAATTTAGCCATTGTTGGCGTTGAGCAAGGAGCGAGTTTAGGTGAAGTGTTATCGCTACTTGATACTGGTTGCACTATAGGTGAAGACACTACGTTTGATAAAAACGATAAAGAGTCATTATTTAGTGTTAACCAATGGCGTACCTTAATTAAGTCGATTATAAATGCTGGCGAAGTGAGTTTTTCGGTGCAACCTGTTAAACAAGCTAATAAAACTGATTCTCAGTGTTACTTTGAGGTATTTGCACACTTTATTCATGAAGGCGAAAAGGTAAATAATGGCCACTTATTCGCGATGGCTGAAAAGTTAAATTTAACCGAAGAACTCGATAAAAAAATTATACGTAGCTTTGTAGATGTAAAAGAGCAATACCCAAATGATGTATTTGCACTTAATATTAGCAAGGCATCCTTGTACTCAACTGACTTTATACAATGGCTTACCCTTTACTCGCACACTAAACCGGTAATTAAAACAAACTTAGTGTTTGAACTACATGAAATTGGTTTGCTTTATAACGTGCATGTTGCGTCTTTACATATAGATGCAATTAAAGAGCTGGGTATTAATGTGTGTATTGAACACTTTGGTACTAGCTTAACGTCGTTTAGGTATTTACAAGGTCTTGATATTGAGTATGTAAAAATTGATGGTAGTTATATTCAAGATTTAGTAACTAACCCACAAAGCCAATTTTATATTCAAACAGTTAATAATATTTGTCATGGTTTTGGTATTAAGGTTTTAGCCTGTTTAATTGAAAAAACCGAGACTTTAGAAATTCTCGAATACTTAGGATGTGATGGGGTACAAGGTAATTTAATACTGCCACCATCAAAAATTATTAAATCTAATGAAAATGGCGTAAATAAAGAGTTTACTTTTTGCACCGATGCGCTAAAATTTTGCAATTAGTACTCAACCAAGGGACGAGAAATGAAAAAATTAATTTTAGCTGGCTTAGTAGCTAGTGCGTCTGCTCTAACTGCTTTGCCAACCTATGCACAAACGGATAATAATGCTGTGGTTCAAGAAGTGAGCATAAATAGCATTATTGATATTCTTAATAACGTAACAGCAGATACTACGCCAGAGCAATTACGCGAAGATTTAGTAGAAGCAATAAAACGTATTTGTAAAAATAAAGAAAAAATCAAGCTAGACGAAAAACTACTTAATGGTGCGTGTGGTGCTGCTGATATAGATGCAATGGTTGCTGCTGTTGTGGCACGTTTTGGTGCAGACAATCCATTAATTTCTGACTTTTTAGCTGCTCTTTCGGATGCTGGTTTAGATACTGATGCAATTACCCTAGCAGCAATTACCGCAGGTGTTGATGCAACAACCGCTTCTGAAGCAACGGCTGCAGGCCCGGGTACTGGCCAGCCTGCTCCGCCAGTAGGCAGCTTACCAACATTACCAACACCTCCAGGTTCTGGTGGTACAGGCGGTGATAACGGTATATCTGAAGTCGGTAACTAGTTTTTACTATTAGTATATTCAAACGCAGCCAATTGGCTGCGTTTTTACTTTGTTTGAGTTTATTTTGAATCGTTTTATATTTTTTCTTATTTGCCTGATCTTATTTTTACTCCCTCTTCCATTAGGTAGTTATAGGCCTTGGGCAATTTTAGCTATTGGTATTTTAACTAGCTTTACCTTTATTACTCACTTGGCAAACAGTGTTTTAAATAACCAACAAGCACTCTTACCTCCTCGATATACTTGGCCGTTATTTACTGCCTTAGGCATTGTTGCTTTGGTGTGCGCGGTTCAGTTATTTGGCGTAAGTGTTGATGCTTTTCAAACAAAACAAATGTTATTAAAAACCAGTTTTTTAATAATGTTGAGCTGGTTAATATTTAATTACTGTAATAATGTAAATCGTATTAAAAAATTAATTTACGCCGTCATTTGCGCCGGTGTTTTTCAGGCTTTGTATGCTAGTTACTTAAACTTATCGCCCGATATTGTTAGCCCTTTATTTGGCTACAAACACACCGACAGAGCTATTGGTACTTTTACCTATTCTAACTTTTTAGCTAACTATTTAGCGCTGTGCTTATGCTTAGGCATTGGTGTTTTAATTAGCGAACTAAAACGCACTAACAACGGCTACAAGCCTACTTTAAAACAAACCTTACGTGCTTGGGCTGAGATTATATTAAGCTCTAAAATAATTTTGCGTATATCGCTAATTATTATAATTGTGGCGCTTATTTTAACCCGTAGTCGCATGGGTAATTCGGCCTTTTTTATTGCCTTAATTATAGTGAGCTTACTGGCGCTGTTTGTTTATAAGCAAAAGCCTAAAGCCTTTAAATTGCTGATTGTGAGTTTTTTCATTATCGATTTAATCATCATTGGTGCCATTTTCGATGTAGAAAAGGTAAAACAACGTATTAGCGAAACCAGTTTACAATCGGAAACTCGCGATGAAGTTGTACGCGACTCAATCCCGCTGATTTTAGATAACCCGTTATTAGGCTCGGGCGGCGGTACTTTTTACACTGCGTTTCCTGCGTATCAGTCTGAGCCCTACTCTGGTTATTACGACAATGCGCACAACGATTATGTGCAATTTGCAGTTGAGCTGGGTATTCCTACTACGGCGCTATTGGGGCTGTTAGTGGTTTATTGTTTATGGTTATGTATTAATACTATGCGAACGCGCAAAACGGCGCTTTATCAGGGTGTGGCGTTTGGTTGTGCTACAGCTATTGTGGCAATGATGCTGCATTCGTCGGTTGATTATTCGCTACAGGCGGGGGCTAATTCTATGTTGTTTATAGTAGTGTTATGTTTAGCTTTATTAACCAATAAGTTGCCAGCACCTAAACGGATTAAAAAACGACGAAGTGAAAGTTAACGGGCTGCGGGGAGCGTGAAGCGGGTTACGAGCCTAATCCCGAAACCCGTAGTTCGCAACCCGCCGTGAGCAAGCTCTAACACCTAACACTTCATCCAGTTATATCATTACAATAAGATCTTAGTGATTTATTTACCACCGAGGGTTGGAGAAAAAAGAGAAAGTGACTAAATACAAACGTTATGAGCATTAGAAAAGTAAAAGGTATTAGGCTTTTTGCTTTGTATTCTCAGTGCAGCGTGTGGCGCCTCGGTGTCCTCTGTGGTTCAAGAATAAAGGTTTTAAATAAAGTTAACGGGTTTCGAGCTTAATCCTTCACCCAGTACTATTATTACAATAAGATCTTAGTGATTTATTTACCACCGAGGGTTGGAGAAAACAGAGAAAGTGACTAAATACAAACGTTATGAGCATTAGAAAAGTAAAAGGTATTAGGCTTTTTGCTTTGTATTCTCAGTGCAGCGTGTAGCGCCTCGGTGTCCTCTGTAGTTCAAGAATAAAGGTTTTAAATAAAGTTAACGGGTTTCGAGCTTAATCCTTCACCCAGTACTATTATTACAATAAGAACTTAGTAATTTATTTACCACCGAGGGTTGGAGAAAACAGAGAAAGTGACTAAATACAAACGTTATGAGCATTAGAAAAGTAAAAGGTATTAGGCTTTTTGCTTTGTATTCTCAGTGCAGCGTGTAGCGCCTCGGTGTCCTCTGTGGTTCAAGAATAATTTTTATGTTTTGGGTTTAAGTGATTTATTCACAAAGAGGGCTAAGAGACGCTGCGCTTTTAGTTATTTAGCCCGCAACTCGAAGCTCGTCGCTCGTTGCCCGTCGCCCGCCGCTCACGACATTAAAGAATGACGCGACATGAAGTCGCTGCTGCAAATCAGCAATAATATCAATCTAAAACCTATCGCCTGTTCAAATTTACTGCTCTTCTAAATCAAATTCGGTGGTGTGGCCGTCGCCGTGTATGAGCTGGTAACGGTCTAAATTACCGCCTTTGAGGGTAACCAAACTAATAGCCGAATCACTTACTAGGTACTTTTGCCCTTTGCCTTTAGTTTGGTGTTTGTCTACTTCCATATGCCAGCGTTTGGTAAAAAAGTTAAGCGGACTTTTAGGACCATATAAAATGGAGTCGAGCTTATCAAGCACATTTATTAGCTTACGCGGGAACTCGTTTTTTATGCCACTGGCTGTAAGCTGCCAAATTCTGTTGGGGTGATCGCCAAAGCGCTTTTGCACTGAAAAACAAAACGAATAATGCACGTCGCCTGATAAAATCAGCGTTTCATTTGGGGTGTCGGTGCGTCTAAATGTGTCGAGCAATTTTTTAGCTGAGCCTTCGTGCGCCATCCAGTTTTCTACATCAACCATAAGCGGTTGCCCACACATGTTAAAAACCGCTTGAATCGCCTCTATTGATTTAACCCCAAACACCGGTGCGGGCGATACAATAATGACTTGGTCATGGCTGAGTAGGCTTTCTTCAAGCTCAGTGAGTCGCTCCCAATCTAACAAGCCTGAGGGTTCATTAAAGTTCTGCTCGTTACGCCAGCGGTGTGTTCGGGTATCAAGCACCACCACTTTAGGAATAGTTGTTAGCTCATAATGCCAATGGTTAAAATCGTTTAGATGTTTATCAAATGCTTTGAATTGCCATTGCTTATCCCCAGCTAGGCTTGTTGTAAATGGAGTAAGTAGCGCACCAGTTTTTTGCAGTGCGTCGTTCCCCATTCCCTGAAACAGCCAATAGCTTGCTAAGCCATTATTTACAATACGCTTGCTACTGGGGTTTTGATTAATGGCTTGCTCCCACCCGGCGGTGAGGTTCCAATCATCAGTGACATCGTGATCATCAAACATCATTAAGGTAGACACATTGGCACATAATCGCTCTACCTCAGCTAAGCCTTTAGCGTAATCAATGAGTGTGGATTTTTCTGTGCTAAACAATGCTTGGCTTTTTTCGTTACCGCCTGAGTAATTTAGCTTTGATAAGTCAACATATTGCCACGCGGTACTACTAAAATTAAGTAAATACAGCGCTACAAACTCTTCAAAATGAATAAGGTGGTTATACGCTTTTACGCTAGAAAAATGCGGCTCGTCTTTTTTTAACCAATAACCTATGCCTAATTTAGAGCGCTTTTTCCACGAGGTGGTGGGTAATAAATGATGGCGGCCATAAAGCTGTTGGCTAATATCGTCGGGTAAATCCAGCGCAAGCGGTTGCTCTTTGTAAATGCCTAATTGCTTAATGAGTTGATGGATAGCTAATAACATAGGCCCTGCTACATCGTCAGCATATACCTGATCGCCCGAGAGCAATAGCAACTGCGCCCCTTGTTGATTATTACTGCGTTGAGTAGCTTGCCACTGACTTGAACTAACTAGGCTGTCTTTTGCGGGATGATGTGCATTGCGACATGAGCCATGCAATATTTGCGTCAGTCTTTTGGGGATCACAAACGCAGGTAACGCACCATCATTAAAACTAAACGCTGATAAATCAACAGGGCTGTCATCAAAAAACAACTGATATTGTAGTAATATATCGCGCGGGAACTGGCTGTTTATGGGTTTAATAACTATAAACTGTAAAAATAAATGTTCACCCAGTCTAACGCTATTTTGTTCGCTATAGCATTCGTAACCCATTAGCTCTATACGGCCGTTTACCTGCTTTGAGGTAGCAAACTGAATACAAACTGTGGTTTTTTCTGCTCGGCGCACCATAGGCCCCATAAGTAACAGCGGGTGTTGCACCGAGAGAGTCGTCATGAGGTTAGCCTTTAGCTGCTAATTTAAATAAAGAATAAAAATTATCGGTAGTGGCCTTTGCCAATTCGTTAAAGCTAATACCTTTTAGTTCACTAATATAGTAAGCAACGTCTTCCACGAACGCTGGCTGATTAGTTTTACCACGATACGGTACTGGGGCTAAATACGGCGAGTCGGTTTCAATAAGCAGTCTATCAAGTGGGATTTGTTTTACCACTTCTTTAAGCTCTATCGCGTTTTTAAAGGTTACAATACCTGAAATAGAAATATAAAAACCCATATCAATGGCTTTTTTAGCCATATCCCAATCTTCGGTAAAGCAATGTAATACCCCACCGCAGTTTTCTGCTTTGTGTTCACGCATTAGATTAATGGTGTCGGCACGTGCGTCGCGGGTATGAATAATAAGTGGCTTTTGTAATTCGTTGGCTACTTCAATATGGCCAACAAAGCTTGCTTGCTGCACTGCGTGAGTATCTTTTGCATAATAGTAGTCAAGCCCGGTTTCGCCAATAGCCACTACTTTGTGGTGCGAGGCTAAATCAATTAATTGCTGTTTGTTGAGCGCGTCTTTTTGATCAAGCGGATGTACACCACATGACGCTGATACGTCGTCGTAATGCTTAATTTGCTCTAGCATATTAGGGAACTGATCAAGTGTGACGCTCACACATAAAAAGTGTTCTACTTTTTTTGCGCGGGCGTTATCAAGTACTTGGTCTAGGTTTAAATCGAGTTTATCAAAATCAAGACGGTCTAAATGGCAATGAGAATCTACAATCAAAATAAGGCCTGTTTTTACTACATGGTATAAGTTGGATTGCCGGAGTTTAACATAGTACCCAGCAGTTTTTCGATCTTCGCGTTTAGGTTTGTTTTATCATCTAAAAAGCTAATGCCGATCCCCGGAGGGTTTGAGCTTTGTGCACCTTGCGGAGTGATCCACGTGACTTTACCGGTGACCACATCGTCTTCTAAGGCATCAGGTAAGGTTACTCGTAAAGCGAGTGAATACCCAGGCTCATAACGCATATTGGTGCGTACAAATAGCCCCCCTTTTTTTAAAAAAGGCATGTAGCAGCGATATAGTTCGTCAAGGTCATCTATATCAACTAATAGCTCTTGCATATCTAATCCTTTTTATTGGTTGCGTAATGTATACGCTAGTCGTGATACCGCAAGCGGTAAGTTTAGCCCAAGAATTTGTATGTTATTTTGTAAAAAATCATTCAAGGCTTGCTGTGCAACTTGGTAGGCTTCAAAACTCATGCCGTTTAAAAGCTGCTGTTTTAGCTGCTCACTTAAAAATAAGGTAAAAATACGAACAAGCTCAGGCTGTTTATTTATTATATCGACTAACGCATTGAAATTATGGCTTTGTTTAAACTCAGTTGCAAATTTATAGAGTGTATCAATACTTTCTAGCTGATTTTGCTGTTGCCACTGCTTTACTTGCAGGGGTTGACTGTAAAACAATGATAACCATGGGTAGTTAGGCACATTTAAAGAGCTTAGCCACTGCTGTGCTAGCTGGCTATTGGTTACTTTGACCTCAGTTTTAGCACAGCGGCTTAAAATAGTCGCTGGTAATTGTGCCACTTGGCTGGTTGTAAGAATTAAAAACCGGCTGTTACTTGGCTCTTCTAAGGTTTTTAATAATGCATTTGCTGCCGCCGTTGTCATTTTTTCGCAGTTTTCAATAATCGCCACTTTGTTGCCATTTTGCGCCGCCGACTGGTGCATAAAATCGCTTATGCCGCGAATGTCGTCTACACCTATGCTTTGCCCTTCTACTTGAGTAACGCGTTTATCTGGGTGCGTCCCAGCTAGGTTTAACGAGCAGCTTTTACACTGCCCACACGGCGTTAGCACGCTATTAGGTGCACTTAACTGCGATTGTGTATTGTGACATAACAAACTGTTAGCTAATTGATCGCTTAGCTCAAACTTGCCTACCCCAATAGGCCCGCAAAATAGCTGCGCGTGATGAAAGCGCTGCGCTTTATAGCTTTGAGCTAAACGTTGCTCTACATCGTTAAGCCATGGCAATGCCATATTATTTTAACCCTGAAAAAAACGTACGCAGTACATTGGTAATATCACGGTGTACTTTATCAATACTTTGGTTGGCATCGACTGTTTTTATGCTGTCGTCATCATTTGCAAGCTCAATGTAACGCATACGGGTGCGCTGAAAAAACTCAATGGCTTCTTGTTCAATTCTATCGAGTTCACCACGCCCTTTTGCCCGTTCAAGACCAATAACAGGGTCAATATCAAGGTAAATGGTTAAATCGGGTTTTAATCCTTTTAACACCATAGAGGATAACGACGCTAACGTGTTTGCACTAATTCCGCGTCCACCGCCTTGATACGCCTGTGACGATAAGTCGTGACGATCAGCCAATACCCATTGCCCTTGTTCTAGTGCAGGGTTTATTACATTGTGCATTAGCTGTGAGCGAGCTGCGTACATAATAAGTAGCTCAGTTTCAAAGGCGATTTCTTCTTGATGCTCTGCTTTTACTAAAGTACGTAAGGATTCAGCTAGTGGTGTACCACCGGGTTCACGCACATTAATAAAATCAATATGATGATGGTTTAAAAAGTTTTGGCACAAGGCAATAGCGGTTGATTTACCTGCGCCCTCTAGGCCTTCTATAACTATAAATTTTGGTTTCATAAACACTAATTCTTTTTATTTAAAATATACCGGTTAACCGCCGCATTATGTTGCTTTAATGTGGTTGAAAACTGATGGCTGCCATCGCCTTTTGCTACAAAGTAAACATACTCGCTTTTAGGCGGGTTTACCGCGGCTAAAATCGCTTCTTTGGATGGCATGGCAATGGGTGTGGGCGGTAATCCGTTAATACGATAAGTATTATACGGTGTGTAATTTCTCAAGTCTTTACGTTTAATATCACCGTCAAAATCTTCGCCTAGCCCATATATTACGGTTGGATCGGTTTGTAAGCGCATATTGGTATTTAATCTATTTATAAATGCCGATGCAATTAACGGACGCTCGCTGGCAAGCGCGGTTTCTTTTTCAATAATAGAGGCCATGATCAGTGCTTCATAGGCGGTATCGTAAGGTAAATCGCTTGCCCGTTGCTGCCAAGCATCAGCCAACGTTTGCTGCATTTTTTGCGCTGCTCGTTTTAATAAACTGCTGGCAGTATCATTGCTATGATAATGATAGGTATCGGGGAATAACCACCCTTCTAGATGGGTTTGCTTACCTATTATTTGCTCGCCAAGTTGCTCAAGTTTTAAATCGTTTTGTAAGTGTGTAGAAGTACTCAGGGTATTTAAAACATCCCTAAGTGCTTGGCCTTCAATAATGGTAAAGCTGAAACTAATTTGCTGACCTTGATTTATTTTTTTGATGTTATTAAGCACGCTATCTGCGCTTAGCTCGTACAAGCCTGCTTTTAAATCGGTCAAGGTTGGGTCGAGCTTCGCTAATATTTGAAAACGCCAACAGTCTTCTACCCACTGTTGCTGCTGCCATTGACGGCACAACTTATTAAAGCCGGTGCCTTTTTTAACTTCAAATTGGGTGTTATCGGCTATCTGTAATGGCGTTTGAATGGTTGCCTGTAATTGCTGATAGCCAATCACTGAGCTAAAAAAAGCCAGCAATAATACTGATACTATAACTTTTAACACTAAGCCTCCTTGGCTACTGTTAGTAATGACTTACTGTGAGCAATATCAAAACAGTGCTCGCCTATGCTTTTTACCGGCACAATTTTCATTAAACTATTACATACAAATACCGCGTCTGCTTGGGTAAGCTCATCAACGCTGATAGTTTTAAATTCAATTGCTAATTTATCACATAAAGATTGCAGAAAAACACCTTTAATGCCGCACTCATCAAGCCTGGGGCTAATTACTTTATTATTTTTTATTGCAAAAATATTAGCCGCTGAGGTTTCAATTACATTGTTGTTGTAGTCAAGTACAAGTGCATCATCACTTTGCTCGGCTTGTAGGGCATTTTTAATCAATACTTGCTCAAGCCTATTTAAGGTTTTAAGCCCTGCTAAGTGCGGTTGTAAAGCCAGTTTAATTGGGCTAATAGCTAAACTAATTCCTGTCTCGTGTAAGCTGTGATAATGCGCTGGATAAGGTAAAACACTAACAATAATGTTTAAATTACATTCGCTTGGTGGCGCATAGCCTCGCCCGCCCTCGCCACGTGTTACCACTATTTTAAGAACCGCGTGAACCTGTGATGCTATTTGCTGAGTAATGTGCGACTCAAGTGCTTTAAACTCAAGCGCCGGAAACCCTAAACGCTGCGCGCATTCAATTAAACGCGCTTTATGATAAGCCCAATGCTCAACCTGTCCATGAGTAATAATTGCGGTTGTAAAAAAACCATCGCCATAGTTTAAGCCCCTATCGCGAATACTTATGCTACTGGTTTCACTTGCTGTTATTATTGTTTGCATATTTTTTTACACATAAAAAAACCCAGTTAAACAACTGGGTTCTTATTGTCGTTCGTTGTTAAAAAAGATTATACCTTTTTAAACAGTAACGAGCCATTAGTACCACCAAAACCAAATGAGTTACACAACGCGTAATCAAGTTTGGCGTCTCGCGCTGTGTGCGGTACGTAATCTAAATCACAGCCTTCATCTGGGTTGTCTAGGTTAATCGTGGGTGTTACTTTTTGCTCGGTCAGCGATAAGATAGACACTATCGACTCAACAGAGCCCGCTGCACCTAGTAAATGACCCATCATCGATTTAGATGAGCTTACCATCACATCTTTCGCTGAATCACCAAAAATGGTTTTAACCGCTGAGGTTTCGGCTTTGTCACCCGCGTGAGTAGACGTACCGTGTGCGTTAATGTAGCCAACTTGCTCTGCATTTACTTGCGCATCGTTTAATGCGTTTTCCATAGCCAGTGCTGCACCTGCGCCGTCTTCTGGTGGCGAGGTCATATGGTAGGCATCGCCACTCATGCCAAAGCCAACAAGCTCTGCATAAATTTTTGCGCCACGTGCTTTAGCGTGTTCGTATTCTTCAACAACCACAACACCAGCGCCATCAGAAAGCACAAAGCCATCACGGTCTTTATCCCACGGACGCGACGCTGCTTGTGGGTCGTCGTTACGCGTTGAAAGCGCACGTGCGGCATTAAAGCCACCCATACCAATTGGCGTACACGCTTTTTCTGCGCCACCGGCAACCATTGCATCGGCATCGCCGTAGGCAATCATACGTGCTGCATGGCCAATGTTGTGCAGGCCTGTGGTACATGCGGTTACAATTGAAATATTAGGACCACGCAAGCCATGCATTATTGATAAATGACCCGAGATCATATTAATAATGGTAGACGGTACATAAAACGGCGATAACTTTCGTGGACCGCTGTTTAGTAATTTAATGTGGTTTTCTTCGATTAGGGTTAAGCCACCAATGCCTGAACCTACCGCTACACCAATACGGGTTGCGTTTTGCTCTGTTACTTCGAGGCCTGAATCTTGAAAAGCTTGAACACCCGCTGCAATGCCATACTGGATAAATAAATCCATTTTTTTAGCATCTTTTGGCGACATATAAGCCGATGCATCAAAATCATTGATTAAACCAGCGAAGTGAGTACCAAATTTTGATGTATCAAAGTGGGTAATATTTTGAATACCACTTTTACCATCTAATAAGCCTTGCCAGGTTGATTGCACATCATTGCCTAGCGGCGTCAACATTCCTAAGCCAGTTACGACGACACGACGTTTAGCCACGGTTTGCCTCCAATAAGGAATTATTATTATACCAATTAACTTAGCTCAGTTTATTTCAGCGTTAACGCTGTTGCTAGTTATGTTATTAGTATTGGGGATGATCATACCCAAGCTACCTCAAAGTGCGAGTCTCAAACCAATAACCAACGCTGAGCAATAACAACTTAATTGCTGATGATAGGTGAGGGTTTGGAATTGAATCATGTACTTTGAGGTGGTTTGGATATAAAGATTAAAGGCAGCGGATGCTGCCCTTAATTTGCGATTAATTACTCAGCGTGAGCTGTAACGTAATCGATTGCAGATTGTACTGTAGTGATCTTTTCAGCTTCTTCATCTGGGATCTCAGTGTCGAACTCTTCTTCAAGAGCCATTACTAATTCAACAGTATCAAGAGAGTCTGCACCTAGGTCATCAACGAATGAAGCTTCGTTTTTAACTTCTTCTTCTTTAACACCTAGCTGTTCGATGATAATTTTCTTTACGCGTTCTTGGATATCGCTCATTCTTCTTTCCTTTATTAAAAACGCCAATGCGTTATTTTCAGATTGCGGCGTAGTTTACGTCCGATAATTCTCTGATTCAATCTTTTGACCATAAATAATTTGCTGGTCAAACCTCTTGAGTGTTTATTTTATCTTTTATCGCTTATTTTCACAGCGATTTCAAGTATGTTTAAAGCAAGTTTGCGAAAAATTCAATATTTTTTAGCAAACTCATTGGTAATTTGTGGTTTAACTATTTCGCATTGCGAAGCTAAACCATGTACATCGCACCATTTACATGCAAAGTTTCACCAGATACGTACGCAGCGGCGTCAGATGCTAAATAACACACAGCTGCTGCAATCTCATCTGGCTGGCCTAAACGACCCGCAGGTACGTTTGCAAGCGTTGCTGCTTTTTGCTCATCTGTCAAATCATCCGTCATGTCTGTTTGGATGAATCCTGGTGCAACCACGTTAACAGTAATACCACGAGAAGCAACTTCACGCGCTAATGATTTAGAAAAACCGATAACACCCGCTTTAGCTGCCGCGTAGTTCGCTTGGCCAGCATTACCCATAGTGCCCACTACTGAGCCAATATTGATAATACGGCCGTTCTTTTTCTTCATCATTGGGCGAAGTACCGCTTTAGATAAACGGAAAATAGAGCTTAAGTTGGTGTCGATAATATCGTCCCACTCACTCTCTTTCATGCGCATTAATAAATTATCGCGCGTAATACCGGCATTATTTACTAAAACATCAATATCACCTAAATCGGCTTTAATTGCTGCTAATGTTGCCTCAATTGACGCAGGATCGGTGACGTTAAGCGCATAACCCTTACCGTTATCACCTAAGTATTCGCTAATTTTAGCCGCACCAGACTCACTTGTCGCTGTGCCCGCTACCTTTGCGCCTTGTGCCACTAAGGTGTTTGCAATCGCTTTACCAATACCACGGCTAGCGCCGGTGATCAGGACAACTTTGCCCTCTAAAGAAAATAAATTACTCATATTATATACTCTTATTTAGCTGTATCGATTGATGCTAGGTCGTTAACTGAGCCACACACCATCGCTTTATCAATGCGTTTTGCAAGTCCTGTTAATACTTTACCAGGGCCAAATTCATAACTTTGCGTTACACCTTGTGCAACTAATGCTTGCACTGTTTCAGTCCAACGAACTGGGCTGTATAACTGACGTACTAATGCGTCTTTAATTGCATCGGCTGAACCTTCAGCTTTTACATCAACATTATTAATTACATCACACTTAGGTGAATTAAATGTTAAAGCCGCTAAGTCAGCGGCTAATTTTTCAGCCGCAGGTTTCATAAGTTCACAATGCGACGGTACGCTAACCGATAATGGCAGTGCACGTTTTGCGCCGGCTTCTTTACATGCGACTGATGCTCTATCTACTGCATCTTTATGACCGGCAATAACCACTTGGCCTGGCGAGTTATAATTAACCGGTGAAACAACCTCACCTTGTGCAGAGGCTTCACATGCTGCTTTAATTTCGTCATCACCTAAACCAATAATAGCGGCCATAGAACCCACACCCGCAGGGACAGCTTCTTGCATGTATAAACCACGGTTTTCAACCAGTTTTACGGCTTCACTTAGACTGATCACATCGCTACATACTAGTGCTGAGTATTCGCCTAAGCTATGCCCTGCCATGACAACGTCTGCATCTGGATTTGCAGCTAACCAATGACGGTAAATAGCAACGCTTGCTGTTAATAAAGCAGGTTGAGTACGGTGAGTTTGATTTAGTTTTTCTTCTGGACCGTTAAGAACGAGATCTGCTAGGTCGTATCCTAGTGCGGTTGATGCTTCTGCAAATGTGGCTTTTACTATGTCTGAGCTTTCAAGTAGCTCGTTTAACATACCCACAGTTTGCGAGCCTTGACCTGGAAAAAGAAGTGCAATTTTTTGTGCCATAGTTTGCTCTTTTAATTAAACAAAATAAATAATGTATAACACGGCACATCAATTTACTGATTGGCCACCGTGTCTTTAGAATGTGTTTTTTCGAAAATAGCAGCAATTTTGTCCGGAAGTTGACGTTCTACTTCTTTCACTGCTTCGTCGATTGCGGCATGAAATGCTTTAGCTGAGGCATTTCCATGGCTTTTAACAACAATACCGCGCAATCCTACCAGAGAAGCGCCGTTATACTGGTCGGGGTTCACTCTTTTATAGAGTTTTTTTATGATTGGCGCCAACATAAAGGCCATGCACTTATAAACAACGTGTTTTTCGAGGGCACGGGTGAACTTTTTCATGATAAGTTTGGCAATACCTTCGCAGGTTTTAAGTGCAACGTTACCGACAAACCCTTCACAGACGATAACATCGGCTTTGCCAGAAAAAATATCGCTACCTTCGCTGTAGCCAATATAATTAATCAGCTCGCTTTGTTGCATTAACTGCGCGGCTTGCTTAATTTCGTCGTGACCTTTGATGTCTTCGGCGCCAATATTTAATAAACTGACTTTTGGGTTATCACACCCGAGTGCTTGTCCTGCCACTACCGAACCCATAATGCCAAACTGATACAGCATTTGCGCATCACAGTGTACGTTGGCACCTAAATCGAGTAAGTAAACAGGATTTTTTCGTTCAGTGGGTACAGCCGATATGAGTGCGGGACGTTTCACTCCTGGAAGCATTTTTAATACGTAATGCGCCATAAAAAATAGCGCCCCAGTATTGCCAGAGCTAACACAGGCTTGCGCTTCACCCGATTTAACTAAATCAAGGGCAACACGCATTGAGGAATCTTTTTTTGAGCGTATAGCAACAGCGGGTTCGCAGGCATTGGTGACAACGTCATTACAATGGCGAATTATTAATCTGGGATGAGAAAGTGAATCGAGTGATTCTAATTGTTTAGCTATTACTTGCTCATTGCCACATAAAATGAGTTTTAAGTTGGCATTAGCATTTACCGCGGAAACGGCTGCGGGGATAGATGAACGGGGGCCATAATCGCCCCCCATCATATCTAACGCTATGGTTAGATTGGTCAGCATATAAGCAATCTCTTAGTTAGAAATTACTTGAACGCCTTTGTAGTAACCATCTGCAGTCACATGGTGACGACGATGAGTCTCACCAGATGTTTGATCTACAGTTAAAGTTGGACCACTGATCGCATCGTGTGAACGGCGCATGCCGCGTCTTGCACGAGACTTTTTGCTTTTTTGTACAGCCATAGTCTTCTCCTAAGAATCTTTCTTAAGTTGTTTCAAAATATCAAATGGATTTGGTTTATCATCTTCCGCCTTTAAAACACCAAAGCTGGCAGGCTCTGCTGTATAACTGCATGAAGCTTCGTTGTGGGTAGGCACTAATGGCACTGCTAAAATAAGCTCGTCTTCGATTAACTCAAACACGTCTATTTCACCATTTTCATCAAGTGCTACTTCGTCGTAGCTTTCTGGAAGATCATCTGACTCTGCATCCAAACCGACTGGCGAATACACAAAGTCTTGATCCAAATCCAACCCTAAATCACCATTACAACGTTGACAAGTGACAGTTACGTGTGTGGACAAATTGCCACTAATCACAACTAAACCTTGCTCATCGTTTTTGCAATGAATTTTTACCGCTATTTCACCTACTTCTTCCTGGATAACCCCTCGTAAACGAGGAAGTTTCTCAAGCGGTACAATGCCGTCATACTTTAAACGGTGTTGCGCTGCTTTGCCCGGATGAAGGGTGATGGGAATTTTCACCTTTTGCATAGGGGCTGCATCATATAGATAGTTAGTGGGTTAGTCAAAGTAAAAAACCAATTTTACGTTGTTTTTCACGTGTTTTACTCACGGATCTGATTTATCCTAACTCAATCTGATTTATGCTAGGAAAACATGCCATGAAGCACTCTCTTATATTAGCCTCAAGCTCGCCTTTTAGGCAGTCTTTATTACAAAAATTTAATCTGCCTTTTGAAACGTTTTCGCCCGATGTTGACGAAACGCCTCACCGCAACGAAACACCTAACGATCTTGTTAAACGTTTAAGCGAACTAAAAGCCGCAGCTGCGGTCGAGCATTTTGGCCAAGGCTTAGCGATTGGCTCCGATCAGGTTGCTGTATTTAATGACCAAATATTAGGTAAACCACACAATAAAGAAAACGCCATGAAACAACTCAGCTTATTTAGTGGGCAAACGGTCACTTTTTTAACTGGCTTGTGTGTGTACGATATAGACACTAAGCAAAGCAAAACCCTTGTTGAGCCCTTTAATGTCACTTTTAAAACGTTAACAACGGCGCAAATAAGTGCTTATTGCGATGCAGAGCAACCTTATAATTGTGCAGGAAGTTTTAAAAGTGAAGGCTTAGGTATTTGTTTATTTGAAAAGCTCAGTGGTGATGACCCAAATAGTTTAATTGGTTTACCACTCATTAAACTCAGCCAATTATTGGCTGAGTTTGGCTTAGATGTATTAAGCGCACAAACTAACTAAGTAAAAGTTGTTGCAACTGCTGATAGTTGTCAGCGGTTGCAATAGGCGTAAACTCGTTTAATTGCGCAGCGTTGTGCACGCCCATGGTTACTCCTAGTCTATCCATACCTGCAGCTTTTGCCATTGCCATGTCGATTTGCGTGTCGCCTATCATCAATGCTTCGTCGGCGCTTATAGCCAGCTCTTCAAGTAGTTGATAGAGCATATCAGGAGCTGGCTTTGATTTGGCGTCGTCGCTGGTACGCGTAGCACTAAAAAAATGACGCAGCTGGCTCTCATCCAATAGACGCTCCAACCCTACCCGACTTTTACCTGTGGCAACCGCCAATATTACGCCTTGATTTTTTAACCCAGTGAGCACCTGTTCAACGTGCTCAAATACCGGTGTTGGGGTGGTATCAAGCGCATACTGCTGTTTATAACCTGCAATAAGCGCTTCGTGATGCTCACTGTAATCAGGAAACAAGCTCGCTATTGCGTTTTCAAGCGACAAGCCAATAATATTTTTACTGGCGATATCGCTCGGCGGTTCAATATTGAGTAACTGCGCACTTTTGCGGATACAATTAACTATTTTGCTAATTGAATCCATAATGGTGCCGTCCCAATCAAAAATCACCAGCTTGTAGTTTTTCATGGTGGGTGAGATCACGCTTTTGCTGCTCTAAGTTTCACTAAACAACTTGATAGTGCTTTATCAAGCGGTGCTTCTACTCGCATAGTGGTTTCGTTTTTAGGGTGGTAAAAACTTAAATCATGGGCGTGTAAAAATAAGCGGTTTAAACCACGTTTACGCATTGACTCGTCAAACCCTTGATCGCCATATTTGTCATCACAGGCAATAGCATGACCTTGACACTGAGTATGCACACGAATTTGGTGAGTACGACCGGTTACAGGGGATGCTTGTACTAATGAGCAATCGTTAAAACGCTCAAGCACTTTAAAGCGGGTATGCGACGGTTTGCCCTCGGTATTATCAACACGTACTACGCGTTCACCCGATTTTAGGGTGTTTTTGCGCAAGCCCTCAGTCACATTTTTTGTTTTAGAGTCCCATTGACCCTCAACAAGTGCCCAATAATTTTTTTCCATGGTTTTTTCGCGTAATTGCTCATGCAAGGCAGTCAGCACAGAGCGGCGCTTAGCAATGAGTAAACAACCTGATGTATCACGGTCTAAACGATGCACAAGCTCAAGGCTGCGCTCTTCTGGGCGTAAAACACGTAATGCTTCAATAAGGCCATAGCTTAGGCCACTGCCGCCATGCACAGCCATACCCGATGGCTTGTTAATAACCATCAGGTATTTGTCTTCAAATAGAATATAGTCTTCAAGGCGCGTTACTTTATCGAGTTTTGAAGGGACAAACTCTTCACGCTCTGACACTCTGATTGGTGGTATACGAATAACGTCGTCTAGCTGCAATTTATACACAGGCTTAATGCGTTTTTTGTTTACACGCACCTCACCTTTACGAAGAATTTTGTAAACTGCGCTTTTAGGCACCCCTTTTAAATGGGTAATAAGAAAGTTATCAATACGCTGACCTAGGTGGTCTTCGTTGATAGTGACAAAAGTTACTTGTAAGCCGGTTTTTTCTGACATTGCCTAATCACTGATTTAAGTAAAATAATTTAGTTGCTAACACAGTTATAATAGTGGGATAATCAGCAGCGCAAATATTTAGTATTTGCAAATAACAACGGTGCTTTTTAACACATTAAAACATTCGTGATGCACATTCTGGGTAACCGATCATACAGATCCGAGTTAAGTTTTCCAAAGCTTTTATACATACCCAGTTAACACGTGCGCACAACTAACGGCAATGCGCGTAATATATTGCTGCTTAAGTTTGAACATGAATTGATTTTTAAAGTGATAGTAAAAGCAATGAACAGATAATTTGTCTGATAGTGGCGGCGTAAAAAAACGCCGTTCAGAATTCGCTCAAATATTGTAGTACCGTACAGCAGCTTATTTAGAACTAAAAAAATCTAATAAATAAGCGTTCATTAACATCGGTAGCGATTTTTGCTCATAAAAACGATAACGGTAGTTTTAAAAACGAAACTATGGTTTGAAGCTAAAGAGCCCTACGCACCTAATATGAATGCATTTAATAAGATTGTTATGACAGGCCAACTTCTGGATAAAACGAGTATTGAGCTAAACAGCCGACACGTTTGTATCCCCTTAGAATTTAATAGCGTGATTACACCCTATTGTTTGCCGGCATTTAAAATACTGCTTACTAAATACAGAGCCGTTCCGTTAAAGACCCAGTCGTGAGGCTGCACATTCTAAAAATAGGAACACCTGAACAGGCGAGAAAACATCGTCATGTCAGCGACACAAACTAGTAGAGTAACATTATGAAACGTATGCTAATCAATGCAACGCAGCAAGAAGAAATGCGCGTAGCACTGGTTGACGGCCAGCGCCTATATGATTTAGATATAGAAAGCCCAGGTCACGAACAGAAAAAAGCCAATATTTACAAAGGTAAAATCACACGTATTGAACCATCTTTAGAAGCAGCATTTGTTGATTACGGTGCTGATCGTCATGGTTTCCTTCCTTTAAAAGAAATTGCCCGTACTTACTTCCCGCAAGGTTACACCTTTCATGGTCGTCCGAATATTCGCGACGTGATCAAAGAAGGTCAAGAAGTTATTGTACAAGTTGATAAAGAAGAGCGCGGCCAAAAAGGGGCAGCACTGACTACCTTTATCAGCGTGGCAGGTAGTTATTTAGTGCTTATGCCTAACAACCCTCGCGCTGGCGGTATTTCTCGCCGTATCGAAGGTGATGAGCGAACTGAACTTAAAGAGTCGCTAAGCCGCTTAGAACTTCCAAAAGGTATGGGCTTAATTGTACGTACCGCAGGTGTTGGTAAGTCGTTTGAAGAACTAAACTACGATTTAAAAGCATTATTAGTCCACTGGGAAGCCATTCAACAAGCGGCAGACAGTGCTAAAGCACCATTTTTAATTCACCAAGAAAGCAACGTAATTTTCCGTGCAATTCGCGATTATTTACGTCGTGACATTGGCGAAATTTTAATTGATAAGCCTCGTGTTTTTGAAGAAGCTAAAGCGCACATAGAGCGTTTTCGTCCTGATTTCATGAGTCGCGTTAAGCTTTATCAAGGTGATACACCGTTATTTACACATTACCAAATTGAAAGCCAAATTGAGTCTGCGTTCCAACGTGAAGTGCGCTTACCTTCAGGTGGTTCTATTGTAATTGACCCTACTGAAGCACTTACCTCTATCGATATCAACTCGTCTAAAGCAACAAAAGGCGGCGATATTGAAGAAACAGCGCTTAACACCAACCTAGAAGCGGCAGATGAAATTGCACGTCAACTTCGTTTACGTGATTTAGGTGGCTTAATTGTTATCGACTTTATTGATATGACACCTCCACGTCATCAACGTGAAGTAGAAAACCGCTTAAAAGATGCTGCTCGCCCAGATCGTGCGCGCGTACAAATTGGTAAAATTTCTCGCTTTGGCTTACTTGAAATGTCGCGCCAACGCCTACGCCCTTCACTAGGCGAAGCAAGCCAAGGTGTTTGTCCACGTTGTAGTGGTCAAGGTACAATTCGTTCTAACGAATCAATCGCATTGTCTATTCTTCGTTTAATTGAAGAAGAAGCGATTAAAGACAACACCGCTCAAGTTAATGCTCAAGTGCCTGTTGCTGTTGCCGCTTATTTATTGAATGAGCAACGTCGTAGCGTTCACCGTATTGAAAAGCATCATAAATGTGATGTAGTGATTATTCCTAATCAACACATGGAAACACCTCACTACGAAGTAATGCGTTTACGTAAAGATGAAACGCTTGAAACTGTAAGCTACGAGCAAGTTGTTGCGCCTGAGCCTGAAGCATTTGAAATGTCTAAATCGCCAGCGGCACCTGTTCGTGAAGAGCCGAAGCTTAAAGGCGTCGTTATGCCTTCAACGCCTGCTCCACAAGCGGCAGCAAAAGCTGCGCCGGTAGTAGAAGCAAAAGCTGAAATTGGTTTATTTGCCGCATTAGGTAAATGGATTAAGTCGTTATTTGGGTCTGATACTGAGCAAAAATCAGAAAAACAGACTGAAAAGCAATCGCAAGATCGCCCTAGTAATAACCGTGGTAATGATAATCGTCGTCGTAATAACAACCAACGTCGTCGTAATAATAACCCTCGTAATAAACCGCGTAACGAACGTACTGCAGACGCTGAAGCTAAAAATGAGTCGGCGCCTGTAAATGATACGCAAGAAAAGAATGAGAATCGCAATAAGCGCCGTCGTAATTCAAATACGCGTAAACGTCCTGAGCATAAAACTGAAGATAAAACGCAAGTAAAAGCAGAGGCAACTCAAAATGCGGATACTGTAGTTAAATCTGATAAGAATGCTGAGCCAAAAGAGCAAAAGCCTAAGGTACGTCGTCAACGTCGTAATTTACGTAAAAAAGTTCGCGTACAAGACGAAAGCACAGAGCAAGTTCAAACAACTGAGCAAGCTGTTGAGCAACCAGTGGTTAAAGAAGACAAGTCACAAGTGAAAGAGCAAGCTCCTGTTGTTGAAAAGCAAGCGCCGGTATCTGATGAAAAAGCACCTGTACCTGCTAAAGAACAAGCTGAGGCTGTTGTTGATGCAAACGATAACGTGGCAACACAAGATGAAGAGCAAGAGCAAACACGTACTCGCTCACGTCGTTCACCGCGTCATCTTCGTGCATCTGGCCAACGTCGTCGTCGTCCTGAAGGTGAAGGCACGCAAGAGAAGTCTGATGAAGCGCCTGCTTTCATTCCAGTTGCGGATCAAGCCGCTGCTGAATACGAAGCAGAGCTAAAAGCAAAAGCACATAAAACGGCCGTTGATGCCTCTGATGCAGTTGAACAAAACATTGTTGAAGAAGAATTAGCGAAAGTTGAAGAGCCTGTAAAAGCTGAAGAACCAGTAAAAACTGAAGAACCAGTAAAAGCTGAAGAACCAGTAAAAGCTGAAGAACCAGTAAAAGCTGAAGAACCAGTAAAAGCTGAAGAACCAGTAAAAGCTGAAGAACCAGTAAAAGCTGAAGAACCAGTAAAAGCTGAAGAACCAGTGCAAGCTGAAGAACCAGTGCAAACTGAAGAGCCAGTGAAAGCTGAAGAACCAGTGAAAGCTGAAGAACCAGTGAAAACTGAAGAACCAGTGCAAGCTGAAGAACCACTAAAAGCTGAAGAACCAGTAAAAGCTGAAGAATCAGTACCAGCTGAAGAAGTTGCTGTTGAAGCTGAAACAGCACCGGTTAGCGCTACTGAAACACCTGTAGAAGCGAAAGAAGCACCTGTGGTTGAAAATAAACCTAAGGCAGTTTCGCAAGCGAGTTCAGCTAATGTAAACGCTAAAACAGTGATTACAGCAGGACATGCAAGTGCGCCAATGGCACAGCCTGCGCCTGTAGCCGATAGCGAAACCAAGCATACATCGGTTGCAATGGCACATGACAAACGTGAGTTAATCCCTGACAGCGGCCTTCGCCCTGGCTCGGTAAAACCTGCCGGTCGTGCAAGCTCAGCAATGACTAAAACGCTGAGTGCTGAATAAGCACTGAGTTTAGCTCAAAGCATTAAAAAAGCCGCGTTAATTGATTTTAACGCGGTTTTTTAATGCCTGGCATTTATGTAACTGGCAAACGGGATTCGGGCTGCGAGGATCGGGTAAGGAGTAAAGACTTAAGGTTAAAGGTTAAAGGTTAAAGGTTAAAACATTCGAAGCTTCGCTTCACACGAGATCAAGCTCTATGTCTACCAGTTATCTGCAATACCTGTTTTATCTTCTCATTTACTCCTCATTCTTTTCTCTCAGTGCAATTAGATATTTAAGAAAATTATTCACAAAGAGGGCTAAGAGACGCTGCGCTTTTAGAGGGTAAAGTTACAATCGAAAGTTAACGGGTTGCGGGGAGCGGGCTTCGAGCCTGATCCCTAACCCCTTAGCTCGCAACTTGCCGTAAGCATGACAATAAGATTTTAGTGATTTATTTACCACAGAGGGTAGAAGAAAAAAGAGGAAATGATTAAATACAAATGTTATGAAATTAAAAAGTACAGGGTATTGGTTTTGTTTTGTATTCTCGGTGCAGCGCGCAGCGCCTCGGTGTTCTCTGTGATTAAAAAACCAAAGATTAGAGTCAAAAAAGTTAGCGGGCTAAAAGGTGCGGATTACGAGCCTGATCCCGAAACCCGTAGCTCGCAGCCCGTTGTGAGTTTAATCTTGCTGTTGTTCCATAAATCGCTGTAGCTGATCTTTTAGGTTTGGTGGAATGCCCTTGATCACTAACGTATCAGTGGATTCATTATAAGTTACACGCTCGCCTAAATGCTTACGCTCAAAACTGATACTGACTCCCCCGCCTAAGCCTGAAAATTTAACCATGCTGGTTACCGTTTTTTTATCAACCGGGAATGACTCTTCTAAGTCATAGCTTTGCTCTTTACAAAAACTTTCAAACGGGTTGTCGTCGCCTTTGGTAAGCGTTGCTGAAAGTTCACTCACATTAGCTTCTTCACCCGTGGTAACACAGTCGTTACAGTAATCGAATACTTGCTTACGTAACTCGTCTTTTTCTGACTTATCAAACTCTTGCTCTGATAAGTAGTCTTCTACCGCATTGAGCATCACTTGACTTTGCTGCTTAGGATCAATGCCCTCTTCACAACCTAAAAAGTCTAAGAAAAAGTCAGCGACTTTACGCCCTGCACGACCTTTAATAAATGAAATATAACGATTGTCTTCTGCCTGGGTATCCCATGCGGTTAAGTCAATACGAGCAGCCAATTGCATACGCGAAATATCTAAATGACGCGATGCGGCTAAATCAAGCTCAGAGGTCATTGAGTAATGCTCTTTAATATTGATCATGGCAATCAACATATAATCAGTCGCCACGTACTGATAATGACAAAATACTAAATAGCCGGTTTCGTTAAAGGCGTATTTATCTAACTCTTCTTTTAATACCGTTGATGCTTGCTCGGTCATATGCCAAAAGCCAAGCTCATTATTGCGATAGCTTTGCATAGTAGAGGCAACAATACTGTTTTTTTCGCCACTAAAAGCACAAAACCCTTTGCCTGGCTTGCCATTGTAGGCATGGTGTAATTGCTCAATGAATACAGCCACTTTATCGTTGATAGTCATTTCGTCGTTACGAAGGTGAATTTGAGTGTCGTCGTCTTTTTTGTCTACATAGTGAACGACTAATTTTTTAACATCTATTGCCATCTTTGTTTTTCACGCCTCTGGTGTTAAAATACGGGAATATAACTCTTTTTATTGAACCAACTGATGCCAATCTTATCAAAATACTCTAATGAAGAAGTAGAACAAATCGTCGATCAGCTTATTGATGTTTTATCAAAACATAATGCGCCGGTTGATTTAAGTCTTATGTGTTTAGGAAATTCTATCACGCATATCTTAAAAGAGCATGTACCAACAGGGAAAAGACAAGCCGTTACCGAGAACTTTGCAAAAGCACTCGCGCAGTCGGTTAAGTAAACTCTATGAATTTATCGCAGCACAACCAGTTTTCATCGAAAGCGAGTCAATTATTAAGTTGGGGTCATTGGTTTACATTTGCCAATATTGGCTTAGCGCTTTTAATTAGCTTAAGCTATTTATTTGCCGATTCGCCACCGACCACTTATATGGGTATAACCTATATGATGGTTACTTGGCTAAGCCACACTAGCTTTATTGCATTTTTAGCGTTTGTGCTGACGGTTTTCCCTTTGAGTTTAGTATTCCCCTACCCACGGCATATACGTGGTATGGCAGCAGTGATTGCAACTGTCGGGGCCTCAATACTGACTTTAGACGCTTACGTCTACTTTAACTTAGGTTATCATTTAAATGCCTCTGCACTGCCTGAAATTATTTCACTGTTGTGGCATCGTGTAACAAACTCACCCGCACTTACTACCTTGCTAGCAGGCAGCATAGTGTTAGCAATATTAGCGTTTCAATTGACTGTTAGTAATTTTACTTGGCATCATTTAGGGCGTTTGAAACAGTTTAAATTTGCCCGTTATGCTGGTTCATTTTTAGTGATTTGTTTTGCGCTAAGCCACAGCATTCATATTTGGGCTGATGCCAATTTAAAATTTGATATCACTAAACAAGATAATGTACTACCGCTTTCGTACCCGACTACGGCAAAAAGCTTACTCGCTAAAAACGATTTGCTGGATGTTGAAAGCTACGAGCAAGCGCACAACGTTAAAATTAATAACCAAGGTATTAATTATCAAGCACCTGCTCCATTAGAAAAATGTGAAGATTACAGCGCAGCAAAAGTTGATATCTTGGTGTTTGATAATGACGAGCAGCTAGCAAAATTTGTTGCCAGCCAACAAAGTATTTATAAAAACACGCAATTTTTACAACCCACCGATCATAGTGATATGTTATTTGGGCTTGTGTACGGCTTGCCAGCATTTTACAAAACGAACATTATTGAGCAGCAAACTTTACCCGTTTGGCAAAGCCAACGTCGTAGTGTGGAAGTGGCCGGTATTGATGAGCTGAGCTTTATTAACGAGCAAGCACACAAAGACAGTGCAATAAGAATTGTCAAAGGGGCTGAAAACGCCACTGTACGTGATGACGCTACTGAATTTTTTGCTTTTAGTATCTCGCAAAATAGCAATGAAATTGTAACCACGTCAACATTGTACAGCTCCGATAAATTTATTTCTAAGGTGAACGGTTTAATTCAGCCCAGCGATATTATCGCTACGAGCCTTGGCCAATACTTAAACTGTAATGCGCTTGCGCAGCAAACTATGCTGGGTGAAAACTTGTACAGTAAAAGTAATAATATTGGGGTTAATTACTCGCAAGGCGTGGTGATTGCTTATAAAAAAGATAGAATCACGCTTATTGATCGTGATGGAAATTTTAGAAATATCTCTGCCGCTGAAGGGTTTTCAATTGAACAAGGGCTTGATATTCCATTCTTAGTGCATGGTATTAAAAAGCTTAAAACATTTTCTCAATAGCACCTCATAATACGAGCGAGTCATTAAAACTGACTCGCTTAGTTTCTGTTATTACTCCTTTGCACTTGCTATCCCCCCAAGCTAGGTTATAGTTTTTATTATTAAAAATTATTAACTCGATCAGAATATACAAAGGATAATCATTATGTTCAGCGTTATTAATCTGATCATTACTGTCTGTATTTTATGTTTTAGCTCTCTTGCATTAGCTCAAACCACCTATTTCAAGTGCGTCACTCCCAAAGGCACCACTTTCTCTCAGTTTCCCTGTAGTGATAATGCTACCTCACACACAATAACCGCCACTGAGCCTAAGCAAACCGGTAAAGAAATAAACTATACCAAACAGTTAAACGAGCTGGAACGAGATACGATTATTTCCAATCTAGAAGCAGAGCTGCGCAGTAATCAGCATAAGTTAGCAATACTTTTACGAGAAAAAGACAGGGCTGATTTTAAACAACAGCAGCGTTTAAATCATATATTGAGCGCAGATGATAAAAAGCGTATTAGCAAAGATATTAGAAACACACAGAAAAAATTAGATAAGCAATATAAAAAAGATAAAGCATTGATTGAAAAGCGTATTAAAAAGTTACAAAAAAAGATTGATGCCTATCAACCTTAATCAGACTAACTTCAATAAATATCATCTTAATTAGCTTGGTTTTAAATATAAAATAACATACCCTTAACATCTATAGAGCATAAACTCTATTGTGTGTTTAGTGGTGTAATTTCCTTTGACCACCTTTTTCGGATTTAATACTAATACCAATTGCATTAAATTAGTGATCTATTATAGCGACAAAGAAATAAGTCGATAACAAGGCGAAAATTATGATACATAGTTGTTCTATATAAATAATTTTTAACGCAGCTAGCGGATTATTTAAAACGCTAGAATGATCATGTTTTTAATAAAATTGGTATAACCACCGGCATTATCCTAAACACCTAAAGGCGTCTATTAAGGAGTACTGATGCAACCACGCCAAATTGCTGAATTAATTTTAACCGGTTTTAAAAAGCATTATTTGCTGTTTCAAAGAACAACAGCCAAGGCTCCCTACGCTTTTGCTAAAAGAGACTGGCAAGCTATTAATGATATAAGTCGCCTGCGTATAAGCTATTACGATGATCGGGTAAACGAAACAACAAAAACACTAAGGGAACGCCAGCAAACAGACGCGCTAAACGAGAGCTTATGGCTTGAAGTGAAAAAGCTTTACCAACACTTTTTATGTTTTCATCCGCAAGCAGAACTTGCTGAAACATTTTATAATTCAGTATTCTGCCGCCTGTACCACCGCCGCTATTTTCACAATGACTTTATTTTTGTAGAAGCCACGCTCAAAGATGCGCCTTCTGTGCCCGTTGAAGCTGAATACCGTAGTTATTTTCCTGTTGTAGATGGTTTAAAGCCCACCATTAAGCGTATTATTAATCACTTTGATTTTAAGGCCGACTTTGTCAACCTAGAACGCGATATTCGTTTATTAGTTAAAGCCTTTTATAAACAAGCACCCGATACACACCACCAGCATTGGCAAATGCGTTTTGATATATTACATACCCCATTTTATCGTAATAAAGCCGCTTACATTGTGGGGCGCGTTGTATCACAAAGTGGCGTTCAGCCTTTTATTATTGCCGTGTTACACCATGAAGATAAAGGCCTCTATTTAGATGCCTTACTTACAAAGTCGTCGCAAATGCGCGTTATTTTTGGCTTTGCGCGTGCCTATTTTATGGTAGAAACTCATGCTCCTTCAGCGTTAGTGCGGTTTTTAAATCAACTTATGCCTAATAAAACCCTCGCCGAGCTTTACAACGCCATAGGCTTTCATAAACAAGGTAAAACCGAGTTTTATCGCGAGTTTTTGAATCATTTAACCCATTCTAATGATGAATTTACCATTGCTCCCGGTACACCGGGTATGGTGATGATGGTATTTACCCTACCCTCGTTTGGTTATGTATTTAAAGTTATTAAAGATAAATTTGGTGAAAGTAAGCCGTTTGGTCGCGATACGGTATTAAAACGCTATCAACTGGTTAAAAGTCATGACCGTGTTGGCCGAATGGCTGACACCATAGAGTATTCAAACGTCGTATTTCCTTTGGCACGATTTGATAGTAACTTGTTAGCACAGTTGCACAAAACCATTGGCTCATCGATGGTGATTGAGGGTGACTGGTTAATCATAAAACATTTATACATTGAACGGCGAATGACACCGCTTAATTTGTTTTTAGAAAATGCAGACGAAAAAAGTGCCGCCGATGCCATTGAAGAGTATGGCCAGGCGCTTAAAGAAATGATTGCCGTGAATATTTTCCCTGGCGATATGCTGTTAAAGAACTTTGGTGTAAGTAAGCACAAACGTATTATTTTTTATGATTACGATGAAGTGCAATATTTAACAGACATGAACTTTAGAGCACTACCCAAAGCAAAAAGTTATGATGATTATTTGATGGATGAACAAAGTTACTCGGTTGCTCCGCAAGATGTATTTCCAGAGCAATTATGTACCTTTGTAATGCCTAACCCAACATATAAACAATTTTTAACCAGTACGCACCCAGAACTACTTGATGTGAGCTTTTGGAAACAAGCACAACAAAATATAAAAAATGGAAAGGTGAGTCATATTTATCCCTATCCTACAGCACAGCGTTTTATCCATTACTGGTAAACGTTAAGGACACACAATGAATATAAGTAAAATAGATTTAAATTTACTGGTTTACCTCGATACATTACTGCGCGAATGTAACGTTACTCGTGCTGCTAACCAGCTTAGTATTACTCAACCGGCAATGAGTAATGGACTTAAACGCCTACGTAACCTTTTTAACGATCCTATTTTAGTGCGTACCAGCGATGGTATGGTGCCGACCGAGCGCGCTATTGAGTTACAGCCTGTTATTCGCGGTATTTTGATGACGCTTGAAGAAACGCTAGCACCTAATCGCGAATTTGAAGCTAAACAAAGTAAACGCGTGTTTAGAATTATGGCCAGTGACTATGCAGCCAGTACCATGGCACCGCGTTTATTAGGGAAATTACATGAAGAAGCCCCAGACACCACATTAGATATTTTAACGCCCAGCGATGTAACTTTTCATGATGTAGAAAACGGTAAAGTAGACATGGCAATTAACCGCTTTGAGAACTTACCGCAATCGTTTCATCATAAGCGAATTTGGAAAGATAGCTTTTGCTGTTTAGTAAAATCCGACAACCCTATTATTGAAAACTTTAGCCTAGATAGCTATTTAAAAGCCCGTCATATTTGGGTAAGTAAAACAGGCTTTGGTGTTGGGGTTGGCATGGATCCTAAAGATGTGCAAAAGCTGGGTTGGGTTGACGAAGCGCTCGCACATTTTGGGAAGCATCGAAATATTGCCACCTTTACTCGTAACTACCATGTTGCGATTCATTTAGCGAAAGAAAAAAACCTCGTGGCGACTTTACCTTCAAAAGCGGCCAATATTTATGTAGACGATCCGGGGCTTAAAATACTTGAACCACCCTTTCCAATTCCACCATTTGAACTTGATATGATATGGAGCCCTTTGTTACACAGAGATGCTAGCCATATTTGGTTACGTCAAAAAGTGGCCGAAGTAGCTGAAGAGCTTAAATAACCTTCTTACATGCTTTTATGTAAATTTTGCTTGCTAGCAGCATGTTAGCAAGCTTGCCTAGACCTCTTCACAATAATAAAACCATGAAAAACAATTAGTTAAAAAAATAAAACCGCATTGGAATGCCGCTTGCTTAGTTATCTATGTATTTTAAATTAACAGAGGTCATTATTATGAGCACCCATCATGGACAAGAGATAAATCATATCACCGACATTATCCAAGTAATGAATAGCGGTATCGACTTTTACGAAAAAGCACAAGATAAAGTACAAGATCCTAGCGTAAGTGCATTATTTCAGCGCATGATCGACGCCCGCAAAGTAAGTGTTGAAAGCTTACAACCCTATGCAATTAATCAACAAGGTGCACGTGAAGATGGCTCTTCGTTCGCGGTAGAAGCACGCAGAGCATTTACCGCTTTGCTCAGTACATTTACTAGCGATAACGACCAAACCTACATTAAAGAGCTTGAAGAAGTAGAAGATAAAACCTTAGAAGAAATCAAAACAGCGTTAAAAAAGCCTCAATCACATGATTGTGAAGCAGCGTTATCAAAAGTATTACTTACTATGCAGAGCTGCCATGCTGAAATGAGTAAAATGCAAAAACATTAAGTTTAAAAACGATAAAAGGGCCTTACGGCCCTTTGGTTGTTAAATAACAATAGGAGAGTTATTAATTAAAAGCGGTACTCTGCACCTAAGTAGTAGTAAGCACCGTTGAAGCCAAATGGCGCTGAACGACGTGAGTACTTAAATACACCATCGCTGCTGACAATGGTGTTACCTTGAGCATCTACAATTGTGCCTGAACGTGAATTACCTATGGTGTTTTCATCTGGGTAAACATCAAATAAGTTATTTGCGCCAATATTTACCGATAAGTCATCAGTCACAAAGTAATTTACTTTGATGTCAGTTAAAATTTCAGCACCATAAGTCTGGCGGCCTCCATCTTCCACTGTGTATTCACCAAAGCGATTAAGCGATAGGTTTACGGTCCAGTCGTCGCGACGATAAAGTGCACTTAAGTTAATTCGATCTTCTGGTTGCCATTCTTCAATAATAGAAATTTCTTGATCAGAAAACACATCATCAACTGGCACGGTCTCAAGCCCAGAACCTGCAGGTGTAAATAACGACACCACATCGGTTTCTGTAAAGTTAGCCGCTAAAGTAAAATCAAGTGTGCCGCCTAGACCTTCTGTATTCCATGTAGCTACAAAGTCGATACCTTGCGTTTCTGTGTCAGCCCCATTTAAGAAAAACTGTCCTGCACCAGCACCCGAGCTCAGTAACGCGGCATCAAGGCTGTTTGATAAACCTTTGCCTAAGCGATTACTAATTACGATACGGTCGTCAATATCGATTGAGTAGTAATCAAGCGTTACATTAATATTATCGCTTACATTATAAACAATACCTAAACTGCGGTTTTGAGATTTCTCTTCTGTTAACTTAGGAATACCTAAACTTTGCGCCAGGGTTGAATCGTTTCTAAACGTGCCCACTTCTTCAGCCACTAAATTGCCATTAGGACCAACAACAAACTGCGTGCTGATGTTGTTAAAGTACAACTGCTGCATTGAAGGCGCTCTAAAGCCTGAACTTAATGCACCACGAAGTGAAATATCTTCGGTTAATGACCAGTTACCCGCGAGTTTAAAGTTAACTGTATCGCCAAATCCTTTGTAATTATCGTAACGTAACGCCCCTGAGATAATCACATCTTCAATAACGTAAGCTTCAGCGTCTAAATAAAACGAGATCACATCGCGCGACTCATCAACCGACGATGCTGGCGATGAACCACCAAAGCCTTGTGTGCCACCTGATGCATTTTCGCTACCAATACCACCGCTCAGTCCATCATAAATATTAACACCATTGTTGGTATCGTAATCACGGTATGCGTATTCGCTGCCCTCTAAAATACGGTACTCATCGGTGCGTATTTCTGCGCCCATTGCTAATGAGTAATCATCAAAATTTTGAGTAAAATCAAGATTAATTGTTTGCAGTGATAACTCCATACCATACGCGTAACCTTCACGTGGAATAGTGGCGCGAATATCTGCAGCGCTTAAGCCTTGGTCGTAACGTAAGAAGTTGGCATAAGAGGCATTAATCGTATCGCTAGTGGTGTAATCAATGCTGTTTTCACCATAGGTGTACGATAAGTCTAAGCTTGAGTCGTTATCAAACTGCGTTTTATAACCAAAGTTATATGAAATATCGTCAATCGTAGTGTTTATTTTTGGTAAAAAGCCAGCCGGAACTGTCGCATCACCATCTTGTAATACTGGGTTACCACCGGCATTGGCATTATGACGGAAAAATGCTGCTGATTCGTTATCACGCGTTGAGTAGGTAATAAAACCGTATAGTTCACCCGCTCCTAATTCGTAGCCGGTGTTAACCGTTAAACCAAATTGTTGAGAGTCGGCATCGCCAATTCTAAATGTATCGCGTGGCGCGGTTAGTTCACGCGGGTCGCCTGCCAGTAACGTGCCGTCACTGAGCTCAGTACAACCATAAAATTGACATGAACCATGAAGCCCTGCACGGTTAGTTGGTGCGCGGTCACGGTAGTTTATAGTTGTATTTAAATAACCATTGTCACCTAAAGCAAAGCCTTTATTAAAGTCGATGTTAACAGTTTCGCCATCACCTTCTGAATACTCACCGTAGTTAATAGCGGCTTTACCACCTTCGCTGCCATCTTTGAGCACAATATTTATAACACCGGCAATTGCATCAGAACCATATTGAGCCGCAGCGCCATCACGCAGTACTTCAATACGTTTAATTGCTGAGGCTGGAATAGCGTTCATATCGGTACCCGCCGTACCACGCCCCACCGAAGTATTAATATGAATAATACTGGCTTGGTGACGACGCTTACCATTGATCAATACCAACGTTTGATCTGGCCCTAGGCCACGTAGCGTTGCTGGTCTTAATGCGTCAGTACCATCACTGATAGATGAACTTGAAAAGTTAAAAGAAGGTGCAATAGCTTGAAGCATGCGGCCAACTTCTGTTTGGCCGGTATTTTCGAGTGCTTCTGCACTTAAAATATCAACGGGGACAGGTAAGTCTTCAACTGAGCGCCCTGCCACACGACTACCTACAATAGCAATTTTTTCGATGTTTTGTTCTGCGCTTTGTTCAGCGGCATTGATTCCTTGTGAATTAACTGCAAGTAAAGCAGGTAATACAGCTGCACTAACTCCTGAAAGCTTCATCATGTTGTTATCTTTCCTATTGATTTGTTTGAGTTTAATACTCAGTAAACCATTTTGATCAACAACCGCATCGAGCTGTGTCTCAGCCAGTAATGCTTTTAGTGCATCAAGTTGAGAATAAAATCCATACAACGAATTTGCTTCGTATTGCTTGGCAAGTTCATACGAAAAAACCACAGTTTGTTCTGTTTGCTTAGCAAATTCTATTAAGGCTTTGTCTGCTCGTTGCGCTTTTATATCAAATTGCATCATTTTCCCCTCGGTTTGACTTGCATACACACTGATACTTAAAAACAGCGGTGCAACAAGGCCAAATTGAGTTAAATGGCACGTATGGTTACTGCGCAACTTATATAAACAGTTAGCAAACAAAAATCCTCTATAGTTTTTTATCATTTTTTTAATCTTTAAATTACTTTTTACACCCTTACGAGCAACATTGATTAACAATGGTGTGATTTTCATTACGATTACCTATGATTTTTTTTGATATTTTAGGCTAACAACATGCTCGCCTAAACGTTCATGTTCAATCGAAAAATTATTTTGTAAGCTCTCTAACAGCCCTGCCACATCACCCGCTTTAAAAACACCGGCCACTTTTATACGGGCTAACTCATCAGATGATAGTTCAAACCGCGTAGCGGTATAACGGCTAACTTCGTTTAAGGCATCAACCAGTTGCTCACCATTAAATATCAACATGCCATTTTGCCAAGCTAAGTCACGCTGCACATCATCAACCGATAACTGTGTGATTGGTTTGGTAACGCTTTGTTCAATAATTGCTTTTTCACCGGAAATCACGATATTGGCATTAATTTGACGAATTTCATGATTGTTATTATCAGCTTGTTGATACGCTTTAAAATCATCAGCATTAACAGCAACGCTAGGATCGGTGATCATCACTTTACCCTCAGTAACAACCAGCTCGAGATCTGACGAAGTATTGCGCTGCACATTAAATACAGTACCGAGAGCGGTAAAGCTTTTATCACCGGCCATCACGCTGAATGGGCGTGATGCATCTTTAGCAACATTAAAACGGCCCTCGCCACGACTTAGTAACAATTGCCTACGGCCTTGGCTATAAGCGACTTCCAATGAGCTATTGGTATTAAGTTGTACAATTGTGCCATCTGGTAAAACATAGGTTGCTTGCTCACCAACTTTTGTTTTATAAATTTTTGTATAATTTACCTTGGCTAAATTTTTGTTGAAATTGCTATCTATATTTAGCAATAAATAGCTGCACATCATTAATGCAGCAACAATACTTGCTGCCATGCCAAATACATACGCAGGCTTTGTTTTGCTATTAGCCGATTGTTTATTTGGAAATAATACGCTGAGTTCGTTAAGTACACTCAGGTCATCCCAAAGCTGAGCTAATTCATACACCGCATTTTGATGAGCAGTACTTTGTAGCATCCACAGTTTAAATTGTTCCTGCTCTTCTTTTGTAAGGCCACGGTCAATAGCACTGATCCATTGCGATGCTTTTTCTAATATTAATTCTTTTGAGGTAAATTGATGGATGTTATTCATTTTGCTGCCCTCATTATGTCCGCACTTTGTTGGCAATGGTCGCTCTCATCGTGTGACTGTTCGCGCATATATAGCATGGTATTTAATAACCCTTTGGCAATGTGTTTTTCTACCGTACTTTGACTTAGCTGCATTTGCTGTGCGATCTCTTTTTGGCTCATTCCATAGACTTTTTTTAAAATAAAGCACTTTCTTACAACAGGACTTAATTGCTCAGTCGCCCGACAAAATAATAAAAAACGTTCTTTAGAGGTGTATTCGTCTTCTAATTGCATTGATTTAAGCAATTTGGGAAGTTCAGTTTCGTGGTTTAAAGGGGTACTAAATTTATTATCCCATTTAGCTATATGATTAAGTGCTAGGTGTTTAGCTGTTTTTAACATGTAGCTACGGGTGTATTGAATATCTTGCTTTAATTCAGCTTCATAACTTTTAACAAAGGTTTCTTGAACAATATCATCAACATCGTCAGGCAACACAATTTTAGACACGAAGCGCCGCAGTTGCGTGGATATGTCTGAGAATGTACTGGCTAATTTAAGTCCTCGAGCCACGTGGGTAGTCCCTTGTTATTATTATTACCGTAAGATTACGAGTTTTAGGGCTAATTACAAGGAGTTTTGTTAATTATTGGTTATTTATTAGTTGCTAACATACATAGTGCAATGTAAACGTATTACCTTTTAAAACTTTTTTAATCATTATGCCTGTTTGGTAAATATTGAAAGTTAGCGCAATTTTAGTTGATTTGGCTTTTTATAATGAGGGCAAACAGATATTTAGCTTAATTTTATTGGCGTGTTGTGTAGTAATTTAGTAGTCGCAACGCTACTATTAACGGATAGGAGTTACATATGAATAATCAAAAATTATCAGATTTTGAGCTTTATTTTCAAATTGAGGAAAGTAATCGCGTCAATCTGTTTGCCGTGGATGATTCGGCTGTGCCAAAAAGCTTAGCTGAACTTGACGCTGATATTCCGCCTTTATTTAAACTTGCTAACGAAGTAAGCAGTTTAGAGCAAAGCGCCTTAGGCCCTTTGCGTAATTTAGGTGATATTGCCCAAGAACTAACTACTTTTTTACAAGCTCAGTCGCGCAAAATAGATTTGATCATGAGTCATATTTTAGCCTCTGAACAACCAGAAGATAACTCTATCTATTGCGACAGTTACGGCGGTGGCGGCATTAAGTTTACCAGTGAACATTTGTATACATTAGGGCAAAAGTTTCGTACTAAACTTTTTTTACAACACGAGGCCTCTGCGGTGTATTGTTATAGCGAAGTGGTTGCCATTGAAAAACAAGATAATGAGCACTACCAATATACTCTGTTATTTGTATCAATAAGAGACAGCGACCAAGAGCTGGTTGTAAGAGCCAGCTTACATGCGCAAACTCGCCAGCTTAAAAAGCGCCAGCAACTTGAAAAAGCCAAAGAGAGTACAAACGATAAAAGCTAGCGTTTATTTACTTCTCAAATCGCTTTAAAATTGTGAGCCAAACGCTCATTTAGAAGTGACTTAGCAGTAATTGAACTGCTAAACTAGCCCCATCTTTATTTGTATTAAAAATCCATGAACTTTAGACTTTTACCTGAATGGGCCGAGCAAGACGCTGTTATGCTTACATGGCCGCATAAAGACACAGATTGGGCTGATAATTTAGCCCGTGTAGAACCTGTATATATTGAGCTTGCTAAGCATATAACAACGCAGCAAAAGCTTGTGATTGTGGCGCATAATAGCGCCTTAAAAATGCATATTACAGCATTGCTAAATAGCGCTAACATCCCTTTGAATCGTGTTCATTTTGTAGTAACCCCTACCAATGATACGTGGGCTCGCGATCATGGCCCGCTTACTTGTAGCGCTATTGACTCACCCGAGCAACTAAAAGTATATGATTGTACTTTCAATGGTTGGGGCAATAAATTTGAAAGCGCATTAGATAATCAAATTAATCGTACTTTGGTAAAAGAGTTAAGTAGCAAAAACAACCACTATCAAGCGCTCGATATGGTACTTGAAGGAGGCGGTATTGAAATAAACGAGCATGGTGTGTTGCTAACAACCAGCGAATGTTTGCTTAATAAAAACCGTAACCCAAATTTAAACCCAAGTGACATAGAAGCGCTTTTAAAAGCGCACTTGGGCGCAACAGACTTTTTATGGGTTGATCATGGCTATTTAGCAGGTGACGACACCGACAGCCACATTGATACCTTAGTGCGTTTTGCACCAAATAATACCCTTGTGTATGTGCAATGTGACGATAAAAGCGATGAGCACTTCAGCGCGCTTAATGCCATGCAAAAGCAACTACAAAGCTTTAAAACTGCCGATCGCACCCCATATAAGCTAATTGAGTTGCCATGGCCAAAAGCCGTGTACGATGATGAAAACACGCGCTTACCCGCCACCTATGCAAATTACTTAATTATTAACAATGCGGTATTAGTGCCTACTTATAACGATGTAAACGACCAACGCGCGTTAGCACAGGTTCAAAAAGCATACCCAGATCACACAATTATTGGGGTAAATTGTTTACCTATTATTGAGCAATTTGGCAGTCTTCACTGCATTACAATGCAATTACCTCGTGGATTTTTAGCTGGAGCAGCACAATGACAAGCCCTGCAAATTTATCAGTTGCCTTAGTGCAACAAAGCAACAGTGACAACGCTGAACACAATATTGAAAAATCAATTGCTGGCATTCGCGATGCAGCCAGTCAAGGTGCACAACTTGTTGTGCTACAAGAGTTACACCGTAGTTTATACTTTTGCCAAACCGAAGATGTCGACGTCTTTGATTTAGCCGAAACAATACCTGGGCCGAGTAGTAATACGTTAGGTGAACTTGCTAAAGAGCTTGGTATTGTGATTGTGGCGTCTTTATTTGAAAAGCGCGCTACAGGCCTTTACCACAATACCGCAGTGGTGCTCGAAAAAGACGGCAGTATTGCCGGTAAATACCGTAAAATGCATATACCGGATGACCCTGGCTTTTATGAAAAGTTTTACTTTACCCCAGGCGACTTAGGCTTTGAGCCTATTCAAACCTCAGTGGGCAAACTTGGCGTACTGGTGTGTTGGGATCAGTGGTTTCCTGAAGCGGCGCGTTTAATGGCGATGGCAGGTGCAGAGCTTTTAATTTATCCAACGGCCATAGGCTGGGATCCACGCGATGATAAAGACGAGCAAACCCGCCAAAAAGATGCTTGGGTTATTTCACAGCGAGCCCATGCGGTAGCCAATGTCGTTCCAGTGATTAGCTGTAATCGTGTTGGTCTTGAGCGCGACCCGAGTGGACAAAGTGACGGCATTCAATTTTGGGGTAACTCGTTTATTGCAGGTCCCCAAGGCGAAATATTGGCAGAGGCCGATAATCAAAGTGAACAAATATTAATGGTTGAACTTGATCAAAAACGCAGCGAGAACGTAAGACGTATCTGGCCGTATTTACGCGACCGCAGAATTGATCATTATCAAGATTTAACAAAAATCTATCGCGACTAAATAATAGTATGGCTCTTAGCAGCTAAGAGCCTAATTTAATGGAGTAATTAATGGCGTTTGAGCAATGGGCAGCCTTGCCTTGGGTAAAATCTCAAAAAGATAAAATTCAATGGGGCGAGCTTTTAGGCAGTGGCTTGAGCATTGCCATTGCACAAGGTGTAAAACAACAAGATAACTTAGTGTTAATAGTTACGCCAGATACACCAAGTGCTTTGCGCCTTGAAACCGAATTAGAGTATTTGCTTCCTGATAATCCGGTAATGATATTTCCGGATTGGGAGACATTGCCTTATGATCATTTCTCTCCCCATCAAGATATTATTTCAGCGCGCTTAGCAACGCTTAATACCCTGAAAAACGAGCAACAAAGCGTGCTCATTATGCCTGTATCAACGCTGATGCTGCGCACGGCCCCAGCTTCGTTTATATACGGTTCAACGCTTAATTTTAAAGTGGGCGATAGATTAGACACCCACGCTTTGCGTGAAAACTTAGAGCAAGCGGGTTACATGCACGTGCAACAAGTTATGGAGCATGGCGAATATGCAATACGTGGCTCTATTGTTGATTTATATCCGATGGGCAGTAAACACCCATTTAGGCTCGATTTTTTTGATGACGAGCTTGATACCATTCGCTTATTTGATGTGGAAACACAACGCTCAGATGAAAAAGTAGAAAAAATTGAGTTACTTCCTGCCCATGAGTTCCCCACTAACGACACGGATATTGAACGCTTTAGAATAAACTACCGTGAAAAGTTTGGCGCAAGCGCAGAGCAAGACTCTGTCTATATGCAAGTTAGTAAAGGTAATTGGCCTGGAGGTATTGAATACTACATGCCATTATTTTTTGATGGCTTGGCGACTATTTTTGACTATTTGCCTGAATCAACAACCGTGATGCAGCTAGGCGATTTAGAACATGCGGCGGATAACTTTTGGCACGATGTTAATGTACGCTATGAAAACCGCCGTGTGGACCCCTTGCGCCCACTTTTACCGCCGGATGAATTGTATCAGCCAATCAATGAGCTATTTTCAAACCTGGGCAATTATGGCCGTATTCGTTTATCGCAAGCAAAATTGGGCACTAAAGCGGGCAATAAAAACCTTGCCGTTAATGAATTACCCAATGTCCGCATTGATCATAAACAACATGAACCTTACAACGCATTCATTAGCTATGTGGCAGAGCAAAAAAAGAAAAAAGGCCGAGTTGTCATTAGTGTTGAGTCGGATGGTCGACGTGAATCTTTACTGAGTATATTAAAACCCAGCGGCTTGAAATTTAAAGAATTTGATACTTTTGAGCAATTTACCAACAGCAGTAGTGACGTTGGTTTAATTGTAAGCCCACTTGAACAAAGTGTCGTGCTTAGCACAAAACCTAGCCTGAGCATTATTACTGAGCAAGAATTGCTTGGAATTAAAGTATCACAACGCAGACGACGTAAGCACAAGTATGAAGCAAGCCAAGATGCGCTAATTCGTAACTTAGCAGAGTTAAAAGAAGGCCAACCGGTTGTGCACCTTGACCATGGTGTTGGCCGTTATCAAGGACTGCAAACAATTGATGCTGCCGGTGTGGTTACTGAATTTGTAACCATTATTTATGCCGGTGAAGCAAAGCTCTATGTGCCGGTATCAGCGCTTCATATGCTTAGCCGTTACTCTGGCGGTGAAGAAGCCAGTGCCCCACTGCATAAGCTCGGCTCTGATGCGTGGGATAAGGCAAAAAAACGCGCCGCTGAAAAAGTACGCGATGTCGCTGCTGAATTGCTCGATATCTACGCTCAGCGCCAAGCAAAGCCGGGTAATAAATTTACGCTGGATGGCCAAGCTTATCGTCAATTTAGTGATAGCTTCCCGTTTGAAGAAACGGATGATCAACGTAACGCTATTGAAGCTGTACTGGGTGATATGCAATCAAAACAAGCCATGGATCGCTTGGTCTGTGGTGATGTAGGCTTTGGTAAAACCGAAGTAGCAATGCGTGCAGCCTTTGTTGCGGTTAACGATAATAAGCAAGTTGCTATTTTAGTCCCTACCACCCTACTTGCTCAACAACACTACGATAACTTTAAAGACCGCTTTGCTGATTTTCCAATTGAAGTGGGTGTATTGTCTCGGTTTAACTCAACTAAAGAGCAAAAAGAAACCCTTGAAAAAATGAGTAATGGCAAGCTTGACGTGGTTATTGGCACGCACAAACTAATTCAACAAGACATCAACTTTAAAGATTTAGGCCTGTTAATTGTTGATGAAGAACACCGATTTGGGGTGCGCCAAAAAGAAAAAATTAAAGCCCTGAGAGCTGATGTTGACATACTCACCCTGACCGCAACCCCTATCCCCCGTACTTTAAATATGGCCATGAGTGGTATGCGCGATTTATCTATTATTGCTACCCCACCGGCTAAACGCTTAGCTGTTAAAACTTTTGTGCGCCAACGCGAAGAAGAGCTTATTCGCGAAGCGGTACTGCGTGAAATTAAACGCGGCGGCCAGGTGTACTTTTTACACAACAATGTAGAAACCATTGAGCGTGTTGCTCAGGAAATTAGCGAATGGGTGCCTGAGGCAACAGTTACCTCAGCCCACGGGCAAATGCGAGAGCAAGAGCTTGAGCAGATCATGACCGATTTTTATCACCAAAAATACAATGTACTGGTATGTACTACGATTATTGAAACCGGCATTGATGTACCCACAGCAAATACCATTATTATGGACAGAGCCGATAAACTCGGTCTTGCTCAGCTGCATCAATTACGCGGACGTGTTGGTAGAAGTCATCACCAAGCCTATGCTTATTTACTCACAGGTAACCCTAAAGCGCTCTCTAAAGATGCGAAAAAGCGTTTAGATGCCATTGCCTCATTAGAAGATTTAGGCGCAGGCTTTGCCTTAGCAACCCACGATTTAGAAATTCGTGGTGCCGGTGAGCTATTAGGAGACGATCAATCTGGACAAATGCAAACCATTGGCTTTAATTTATACATGGAAATGCTTGAACAGGCTGTTAACGCGCTTAAAAATGGTCAAGAGCCAACCCTTGAAAATTTATTACAAAAACAAACCGAAGTTGATTTAAAGCTACCTGCCTTGTTACCTGATGATTATATTCATGATGTTAACGCGCGTTTAGGTATGTACAAGCGTGTAGCAAGTTGTGCTAACCTTGCTGATATTGATGAACTGCAAGTAGAATTGATAGATCGATTTGGTTTATTACCTGATGCAGCTAAAAACCTATTTAGTTTACAACAACTAAAAATGCAGGCGAGCAATTTGGGCATAACCAAAATAGAAGCTAACCCGAGAGGAGGCTACTTTGAGTTTAGTCAAAATACCAAGGTTAATCCTAGCTTCATTATTGGTTTGATACAAAGTGCGCCACACATTTATAAAATGGATGGCGCAAATAAATTACGCTTTGCCATTAGCGAGGCGAATGCCCGTGAACGCTTAAAAATGATCACTGCTATGATTGCAGATTTCGAAAAAAAGGTTAGCCATTAATGTTGCTGAAAAAATCGCTGGTTATTTTATGCTGCTTATTTAGCAGTACTGCATTTGCAGAGCGCTGGTTTGAAGTAGAGGTGTTAATATTTAAACAGCACCCTGCTCCTTACTTACAAGAAGACTTTAGCTTAAAGCATGACGCCATTGAAGATAAAAACACCTTAGATTTATTGGCCTCTGCTTATAAAAACCAAGCAATGGACGCGTGTATAAACGGTGACCCACGCTTTCAAACACGTACATTTGCTGACACTTTGGTTAATTCAAACCCACAGTCTGCAGCGTGTAATGACAGCATTGATTATGTAAAAAGTTACGATGTGCTGCCAGTAACCCCTCAAGCACCAGTACAAGATTCGATGGAGCAAACTTACCTGCTCGCTCCTGAACAACTGCAGTTTGAACAACAACGCCAAGCTTTAGACCGCAAAGGACTCACCCCTATATTACATACCGGCTGGCGGTTTGAAGGCGCAAGTAAATCACGCTCACCCAGTATGCACTTATTTGCAGGCAACCAATTAAAAAACAATATGAACACCGGTTTTAGTTACGCCAATTCCGACTTTATTAGCTTACTTGATACTCCTGAGCCATTGTTTAATGAAGCACAGTCTCCGACCATGAAATGGGAGTTAGATGGCTTATTGAAAATACATTTACGCCATTATTTATACATTAATGCGGATTTCGATATTAGTGAAAAGCAAGATAATGGTGAGCTAGAATCAGCCCGTTTTTCACAATTTAGACGCGTTTTCAGCGAAGATATTCATTACTTTGATCATCCTCGTATGGGTATGATTGTACAAATTCGAAAATTTAACCATTAACAGTAGGAAAATAATAATGAAGAAGCTCCTAATAATTGCTGCAGCACTGAGTCTTGCTGCTTGTTCAAAAGTAAGCATGGAAAATTACGAAAAAATTAAAATTGGTATGGACAAAACAGAAGTTGAAGCACTTTTAGGCAGTGCTGATAACTGTGTAGAAAAAACATTACATACTAGCTGTACTTGGGGTGATGACGCTAAAAACATCGAAATTACCCTGGTATCAGACAAAGTAACGCTTTACAGCAAAAAAGGGCTAACGGATAAATAAGGACAACAAAGGAATAACGTATGTTATTCCTCTTTTTTTGCATCGCTGGTGTAAATAAGCTCTATGTTGACTATTTTACTGCGGTTTAAAGTGATTTTGTAACGCTGATAGAGCGTTTTATCCGGTTCGGTTAGAACCAATACCATGTTTAACTGATAGCGCCTTTCTACTCCCTGTTTAGAAATTTTATTGTTTTCTAAATGATAGAGCTTCCCTTCCCCTTTTTTTAAATAACGTGCAAACGGCGCGAGATTAAATTGCAGCGTTTGCTGCAAGCTATCGTAGCCTGGCAAAAATTCTTTAGCACTTACCCGGGTTTCACTAGCAAAATGCAGCCATTGCGCCGCCTGTTTGTTTTGCTGACGACGCTTAGAAAAAATTTTCCTCACTTCTTTGGGGATTTTTTTAAACCGGGTGTACTCTAACCAAATAAACTGACTCGCCACTTTATCTTTTGTGATACTGTTTTTAAAAATAAAGCGCCATTTTGGCCGCCCTCGCACAATAGCACGCCAAATAATACGGGTAATATCTTCTTTAAATATTTCTCTTAGCCCGTAAATAACCCCTAAAATTAGAATTAATGAAGCGGTTATTTCAGTAAAGGTAGAACGCGCATTGAGTATTACCACCATCACAAAAGCCATTATAACAGCCGTTACAGAGCCTTTTACCAACCGCTTTAAATAGCTATTAAGATAGCGTGTTTGGCGCTGTAAAATCACTCCATGCTCTATTAAACGCTGGAGTAAACGCATCTTATTAGTAATTCTGTTGGCGTCTTTAAGCGTTGAGTCAGAATTATATTGCTGCTCTGCTCGATACTCACTCTCTGACTTACAAAAGTTTAATAAGTCATTTCGTTCTTTAGCGTGATCGCTACTACGCGGGCCTTCATCAAGTAGCTTTAAAAAAGTTTGTTCAATTTGCCAGCTTAGGTAGTTATCAGCATTAGTATAAAACGGGATCAGCTTTTCGTTATCTGGGGTGTAACGTCTGAGTTTTCTAAGTAGGCTTTGGCTTTGTTCACAGAGCTCCATGGCTCGTTGATAAAACTCATCGCTTTCTTGAATTTTTAACGCATCTTTAATATCGGCATCAATTGCCAGACGCACTTGATAACAATATAAATTTAAATTTTGTCGGTAATCTTGCTGCTCACCTTTGTTCTTACTAACAAAACGGCTTCGTACCAATGGAAGATGAATGTTATTCGCGTTATAGGCTACAAAAGATTTAAATTGGTTATTAAAGTAAGACTCTTCGCTGAGTGTTTGCGCGTTGATACCCATTTCGTTTGGGATAGAAAAATAAAGATCGAGACGCTGCTCTGCACGCGGTGATAGTTGCGGTTCAATAACAAACGATAAATTTTCGTCTTGCTTTAACAATGATGCCTCCTTTGGTTATCTACCTGAGTTTACGTGCCTCTCTAATTTTGTTCAACAAAAAAGGCCTAGTAAAAACTAGGCCTTTTAGTAGTTCTAATGAATTAAAATTAGAACTTAACGTTTACGCCAGCGAATAAACGACGACCTAACGTATCAAACGTGTACGGGTCAGTGTTTGAATCGTTATTACCTGAGTAATACGGTGGCTCTTTATCAAATAAGTTATTAACACCTGCAGACAATGTCACTGTATCATTAATTAAGTAAGATCCACTAATGTCATGGTACACAACTGAAGGCGTTGAAGGTGCATAACATGTCTCACCATCAATACATGCGAAGCTATCTAGGCCAGCAATGTAGCGTGCTTCATAAGTTGCATCCCAGTTATCTCCTTTAACTGTTAAGTTAAAGTTTGATTTGATATCTGCGTAACTACCAGCGCCACCCGTAATGTAACCAGCGTAATCTACAACAGCACCCGTATCAACAACGTATTCATCTAAATATGTTGTATCAAGGCCAGCTCTCCAGCTTAAGCCTAATGCATCAAATGAATACTTCAGATTTAAGTCAATGCCAGATGTTTTTTCAGAACCAATATTACGAAGCTGATTATTGAAAACAATTCGACCATCAGCTTGTAAAATTGCACCTGTGCTTGCACAAAGTTCGTTTGAACTGCTGTTTGAATTACCAATACATTGATCAACAACGAATTGGTTGTTGTATGTTGAAATAGCATTTTCGATTTCAATGTCGTAGTAATCTACGGTCATTGAGAAACCTTCAAACCATTGTGGTTCGTACACCACACCAAACGTTAAAGTATCAGCTTCTTCTGGTGTTAGATTTTGATTACCGCCCACAGTTACTTCTGCCTGGCTATCAGCACCTGGGTATTTTACTTGCTCATAAGATGGCGCATTACCTGAGTAAAGCTCATCTACCGTTGGAGCACGGAATGCGGTTGAACGTACGCCACGGAACATCAATTCATCATTTGCTTTCCAAGTAAAACCAAGTTTCCATGTTTCATCAGAACCAAAAGTGCTGTAATCAAACGCGCGGATTGCCGCACTTAATTCAACATATTCTGCAAATGGAAGCTCAGATAGTAAGGGTAATGCAAACTCAACATAAGCCTCATTCACATCAAACCCACCACTTGTTGGATCTACACGTGGATCGTTACCTAGACCTTGAGCAGCAATTGAATCAGGATTATACCATGCCTTTTCTTGGCGACGCTCTACACCCGCTGCAAATGCAGCATAACCTGCAGGTAGCTCAAACATTTCACCAGATAATGAAGCTGCCAAAATAAATAACTGGCTTCCACCTGAGTTTTGCTCTGTGTATATATAATCTTGAATGTTTTCTTGTGACCAAGATGCCTCATTTAAAGGCTTAAATGTACCTGCAGCTAAGTCTTCTGTGATTGCAGAAACGTTGTGCAGATTACTCATTTTATCAACAGAATCATTGCGACCAAAGTTTGCTGATGCATCCCATGAATAATCACCAATAATACCTTCAGCACCCACAACAACACGAACAGTATCAACTGTTTGCGATAAGTCACGAGTACCACTTTCAGCCATGCGACGACGGTAGCTTATTTCATCACCATAGGCGTAATTAGTCGGTGTTGTAACGTAATTATCATTAGCATCTTTTACAAATGCACCGTTAACGACTTGTCGCTTATCATAAGTTTGTGACAGTAAGCTGTCACCCATATCTTCGGTATATTTAAAGCCAAAGTTGATAGGCTGTGGTGCTAACTTTTGCTCTGACCAGCGCTTAGTATAGGTAAACTCGCTGAAAAGCATTGTGTCATCATTTAGTTCATAATTACCTAAACCTGTGATGTTTAAGCGTTCCATAGGTGTGTATAGGTAGCTTTTAGACGCATAATTGTATGCATCGTTTTCATCGGTATAGCGGTGTAAGTTACCGCCAAGGCCACTTAAACCAGCATCGTCAGCAACACCCTGCTTCTCGATTTCACCTTTATCGTTGATGATATTAGCTGTATTAACATTGTAAATATGGCCGCCTTCGCTGAATGAAGAACCGCCACAGAAAAGTCCATTTTCGCCTTCAAATAAAGGACATGATGAGAAACCACGATCACCTTGACTTGCTTCACCACGATCAGTGTATTGAATACCAAAAACCATATTACCTTTGTCAAATGTTGTACCTAAGGTAAAGTCGATTGATGTTTCTGACGCATCATGTTTTGAAGTCATGGCTGTGTTGACGTTTAAATCTAAACCTTCAAAGTCATTTTTAAGGATAATATTTACAACACCCGCTACAGCATCTGTGCCGTATACAGCAGAAGCACCGTCTTTAAGTACTTCAATTTGTTTGATCATTGATACTGGAATAGTATTTAAATCAACCGTTGAAGCCGCACCAGTACCTGAATTGATCATACGACGACCATTAACAAGTACTAAAGTACGCTGTGAACCTAAACCACGTAAATCTATAGATGCACCACCGCCAGAGCCATTATTAACGCCAGGGTTTGTCATTGCACCACCCGTAGCCGTCATTTGTTGTAATACGCTATCTACAGATGTTGCACCTGATGCTTTAATTTCATCGGCACCGATAAGTGTAACTGGGCTAGCAGTTTCCATATCTGAACGCTTAATACGAGAACCCGTTACTTGAATTTTTTCAATTGACTTTGCTGCTTCGTCTGCAGCTAAAACCTGAACACTTGAGAACATTGGGATCGCTGCAATTACAGCTAAACCAAGAGTTGATTTTTTCATGGATGAACCCTACTTGTTGAAAATTTACCTAAATTGGTAATGCTCACTTTTATGAGAATTTTGAGTGAGCGGGAGCAACTTAGGCGTCTTTAACTGAATGAAAACTTAACGAACGATCACTATGCAATCAATGAAAATTAAGACGTCCCACGAAAGGAACAAAGGTTACAGTATGTTTCATTGTTAATTAATAAAAACAGTTAAAAATCATAAACTAAAGACCAAGCAATCACATAAAAAACACAGCTGAAATCAAATGAGTAGAGTTTGTAATCAAATGTAATTATCACAATAATGTGCCCTAAACAGGAAAATTAACATGTTAATCACAGCTCGTTATTAAAACGGTAAAACTAGGTGTTAATTCCTAACCATATTTATGCAAGTAGATTGTTTATTTAGTCTGAATTTTTTTGTTATAAGTTTTAATCATGCAAATTTTATGTGTATTGAAGGTTTCAGACGGGCTGCCAATTAAACTAAAAACGGCTATCAAAGTGGGTCCATTAGATAAATCTACATATAAATGATATAGGTGCTTTATTGCACGTATGAGCACAATTGAATAAGTAAGCCAAGCAGAGCTTAAGTTATAAACTTGGAAGGTAAATGGGTATGTAAAAGCTTTATTAAGAATGGTTATTTTATCAGATGTACTTTAATTGCAAATAACTATTAAATGTGAGGCATTTGGCTTTGCCGCTATAATTTTACGGGAATGGCGCAGTTAAAAACAACGCCTGAGTAGAAAGCCTTTAATAGGTAACGTTAAAAAAATATTCAACATTTTCACTTATGCCAGTGTTTGTATCGACAGTAGTAAGAATAAGCTTCCACACCATGTTTTTTTCTGAGCAAATCCCTACCATAGTATTAGCTACCCAAACGCTGCCCTGATTTTTAAATTGTACGGGAATGTAACCCATATACATGCTAACGCCTTCTAATTTAGCTGCAGTTATTGTTACACCAGTCGGTAACTGAGTGTAAATTGAAAACGGTGTCTCTGGTGATAGGGTTTCTTCGCTTAGCCAAACTTTAACTTGATTTGGAAAAATACACGGGTTGTTATTTTTACACTCTGTTTGTGATTGATTTACTTTTGGTGTTGATGTTGATCCAGAAAAGTCACAACCTAGTAAGAATAGTAGAAAAGAAAGTAAACATACTCTATATATATACATGCAGGTTCTCAAAGTATCTAATGTATTAGCCCAACATTTGGGCACGTTGGTTGATTATCGGCTTTAATGGGCAAGTAAGGTACAAATCACCTCAAAAAATAGACAGCAAGTTAATAAAGTTTGATTGATGTCATATTATTACGCAATTGACCTATCTTTTTAAGGCCAAAAAATTTATCATTTCAACCGCAAAAAAAACAAGTATTTCTTGAGATTATTATCTTTAACAACCACATATTGTGGGTTTTAGATAGTATACTTTGGAATAATAGTAGGTCCTACTTTTACAAGTAGGTAATTCATTTCTAAACGCATTTATTGCAGCGGAAGCCAGAAAATGAGCCAAACAGTAGCATCACAAACTGAGTACAATTATAAAGTTGTACGCCAATTCGCTATTATGACAGTGATTTGGGGCATCGTTGGCATGGGTATTGGGGTTCTGATAGCTGCCCAATTAGCTTGGCCAGCTCTTAACTTTGACACACCATGGTTAACTTACTCTCGACTTCGTCCGTTACACACGAACGCAGTAATTTTCGCATTTGGTACAAGTGCACTTTTTGCGACGTCTTATTACGTCGTACAACGTACATGTCAAACGCGCCTTCTTTCAGACAAATTAGCCGCCTTTACCTTTTGGGGTTGGCAGTTAGTTATTGTTCTAGCAGCAATTACTCTACCTATGGGTATTTCAAGTTCTAAAGAGTATGCAGAACTTGAGTGGCCAATCGATATCTTAATTGCTGTTGTTTGGGTAACTTACGCTATTGTATTTATGGGCACTATTGCAAAACGCAAAGTAGCGCATATTTATGTAGCTAACTGGTTCTATGCTGGTTTCATTATTACCGTTGCTGTTCTACATATTGTTAACAGCATGGCAGTCCCAGTCTCATTGACTAAATCATATTCAATCTATGCAGGTGCCGTAGATGCAATGGTTCAGTGGTGGTATGGCCACAACGCAGTAGGCTTCCTTCTAACTGCGGGTTTCTTGGGTATGATGTATTACTTTGTACCAAAGCAAGCGGGTCGCCCTGTTTATTCATACCGTTTGTCGGTTGTTCACTTTTGGGCACTTATCTCTCTTTACATTTGGGCAGGTCCTCACCACCTTCACTACACTGCGCTTCCTGATTGGACGCAAAGCTTAGGTATGGTGATGTCTATTATCTTATTCGTACCGTCTTGGGGTGGTATGATCAACGGTATTATGACGCTCTCAGGTGCATGGCATAAGCTACGTACTGACCCTGTTTTACGTTTCTTAGTGGTTTCATTGTCTTTCTACGGTATGTCGACGTTTGAAGGCCCGATGATGGCAATTAAATCTGTTAATGCGTTATCGCACTACACAGATTGGACTGTAGGTCACGTTCACTCAGGTGCATTAGGTTGGGTTGCGATGATTTCTATCGGTGCTATTTACCACCTTATCCCTGCGTTATTCTCGCAAGGTCGTATGTACAGCATTAAATTAATCAATACACACTTCTGGTTACACACAGTGGGTGTTGTTTTATACATTGTTGCAATGTGGATTTCAGGTGTAATGCAAGGTCTAATGTGGCGTGCAGTTAACTCTGACGGTACATTAATGTACAGCTTTGTACAGTCGTTAGAAGCCTCTCATCCTTTCTATGTTATGCGTTTCTTAGGCGGTGTATTCATCGTTACAGGTATGCTGGTTATGGCTTATAACGTTTATCGTACAGTTTCAGCGAAAAATAACTCGTTAGAACTTGATGAACAAGCGCAGTTAGCATAACGGAGTTAGATAATGAGCAATAAAAATTCACAAAACAAACACGAAATTATCGAGAAAAACATTGGCCTCATGGCCATCTTGACTGTTTTCGCAATCAGCTTCGGTGCATTAGTAGAAATTACGCCGCTAATGTTCCAAGACGATACAACCAAGCCAGTGGATGGGTTACGCCCGTTAAACGCACTAGAGTTTGAAGGTCGCGACATTTATGTACGTGAAGGTTGTGCTAACTGTCACTCTCAAATGATCCGTCCATTTCGTGATGAAGTTGAGCGTTACGGTCACTACTCTGTAGCAGGCGAGTCAGTATGGGATCACCCTTTCCTTTGGGGTTCTAAACGTACTGGCCCTGACTTAGCACGAGTAGGTAAACGTTACTCAGATGATTGGCATTATGCGCACTTAATGGATCCACGTGCCGTGGTTCCTGAGTCTAATATGCCAGGTTTCCCTTGGTTAGCAGAGAACACGCTTGATACAAGTCTGACTCTGAAAAAACTACAAATTTTCCGTGACACGTTTGCTATTAATCCAGAAAACCCAAAACACCCGGGTCTAGGTTATGGCAGTGACGAGGAATTAATCGCTGACATTGCTAAGGTTGATGCAATGAATGACGGTAAAGGTGCAACAGAAATGCAAGCCCTTATCGCTTATTTGCAACAACTTGGCACACATTTGAAGTAGATTATTATGGACTACGGGACATACAGAGGCATTTTGACTCTGGTAATTTTAGTATTATTTATTGTGATTGTTGGATGGGCATATAGCAAGCGTAGTAAAAGTCGTTTTAAAGACGCTGCTAATGTCATATTTGAAGATGAAAAAAAACACAACAATACACTCTCTAACGAGGAAAAGGGGTCTGAGAAATGACTAGCTTTTGGAGTATATGGGTTATTGTATTAACCCTTGCATGCTTAATCATTATCTTTGGTCTACTAGTTTGGAACTTAAAAAACTATGTAGGTGTAAAAGAAGGTGAAAGCTGTGGACATGAGTTTGACGGCATTCAAGAATTAAACAATCCACTACCGAAATGGTGGACTTACATGTTCTTCGCAACGTTTGTGTGGTCTGTTTATTACTTAGCAGCCTACCCAGGTTTAGGTAATTGGGAAGGTTTAGCAAAATGGACAAGCTCAAACCAAGGTATTACCTCTTTAACTGAATCGAAAGAAGCAGTCATTGAAGCGAAAGAAGATGGCCGTTTTGTAAAGCTAGATGCTGAATACCGCGCTGCTGAAGAACGTTTTGGTCCTATTTTTAATGAATTGGCTCAAATACCTGTTCTAGATTTAGTAGAGTCTAAATTTGCTGGTGATGCAGCACAGCAAGTTGCGCTAGAAAACGGCACTAAACATGAGCAAACTCAAGGTCAACTCGCAGTTGAAATTGGTCAACGTTTGTTCTCACAAAACTGTGCACAATGTCATGGCTCTGATGCTCGTGGTGGTACTGGCTTCCCTAACCTTACTGACAACGATTGGTTGTACGGTGGTTCTCCTGACAAGATCAGAGAAACATTACTTTTAGGTCGTGTTGCAGCAATGCCACCTTGGGGTGATGCATTAGGTGAGCAAGGCGTGAAAGAAATGACGGCTTACGTACTTAGCCTATCTGGTCGTACTGTTAACCAAAAAGATGCCGATGCAGGTAAAGCAAAATTTGCTATGTGTGCTGCGTGTCATGGTCCAGATGGTAAAGGTTCAGTTGCCCATAACCTACCGTTTGGTGCACCAAACTTAACTGATAACATTTGGTTATACGGTGGTTCTCAACGCGCTGTTGAAGAAACACTTAACCATGGCCGTGCTGGTGTAATGCCTGCATGGAAAGAGATTTTAGGCGAAGATAAAATTCACCTATTAACTGCTTACGTTTACAGCTTATCGCAAGATAAATAACGATAAAGTTAACAAAACGTTTCAGTTTTAATCTTTTTATTTCAGTAGATTAATTCAGATCAAAAAAGCCTCCACTCGGAGGCTTTTTTTTAGTCTTTTCATTCTATTTATTATAATATAGTCGCACATTAATTAATTTTAGAGCGACTATGCAACCGACTCCGTGGTATAAAAATTTTTGGCCTTGGTTTTTAATCTTCTTTCCTTTAGCTGCAATTATTGGCTGCATTAGTTTATTTATTACAGCCATTGGTAACGGCCCAGATATGGTTGTAGATGATTACTATAAAAAAGGCAAAGCAATCAACTTAGAACTCGTTAAGTTTGATAAAGCAAAAGCGTTGTATTTACATGGCGACCTAAATGTATCAGATGAGCGTGTAAGCTTTAAATTTACCAAAGGCGATACCAGTAATATACACGCATTAAGATTGTCGTTTTTTCACCGTACTATAAAAGCGCACGATTTTGAGGCCACTCTCACCCCCAATGCTAATCAAGAGTTCACTGCATTATTAGAAAGCTATACACCAGGCGCATATTCGGTGTTTATTGAACCCGTTGATAACAGTTGGAAAATGAAAGAAAACGTTAGTTTACCAACCACCGCCACCGTTTTAGTGACTCCTAACTATAAGTAGTATTTAGTATGTCTAAAAATTGCTTTCATTGTCTTGAAAGTGTCCCTGCTGGATTTAGCGCACATGTTGTTATAGACAATACCGCTGAGCCAATGTGTTGCATTGGCTGCCAAGCTGTTGCACAAAATATCATTGACCAAGGGATGACCGACTACTACAAATATCGCACTGTTAGTGCCGGTAAAGTAGAGCAACTCGTCCCTGAACAACTCGCTTTTATTAAAAGCTATGACAATGAAGATATTCAAGATGGGTTTATCAGTACGCATAACGACAACTCTGAGGTGCTTCTCAGTGTTGAGGGCATTACCTGCGCCGCCTGTGCCTGGCTTATTGAAAAGCAATTACTTAACCTTAAATCGGTAAAGCGCGTTGATGTAAACACCTCAACTAATCGCGCTATGATCCAATGGGATAAAAGCGCAACCCCTTTAAGTGAGCTAATCACCTCACTGGCTGAAATAGGCTACAAAGCCTATCCATTCCAATCAGATTTAGAAGCCCAGCAAAAACAACAAACAGCTAAAGCCTATATTCGCCGCCTCGGCGTGGCAGGCTTAATGACCATGCAAGTGATGATGTTTGCCTTTGCTATGTACTTTGGTATGTTCTCTGGGATGGACAGCAACTTTGAACAGTACTTTAGATGGATCAGCTTGATCCTTGCAACGCCCGTAATTTTATACAGCGCCCTGCCCTTTTTAAGTAATGCAATTAACGGCTTAAAAGCAAAACAACTGAATATGGATTTACCGGTATCATTGGCGATTTTTGGTGCCTATGGTGCAAGCTGTTACGCCACCGTAATGGAAGTCGGTGAAGTTTACTTTGAATCTATTTGTATGTTTACCTTTTTACTCTTATTAGGTAAATACTTAGAATTTAGAGCGCGCTTAAAGGCCAGTGAATTTACAGCCAACTTACAGAAGCTACTGCCACTGACTGCCCGTACACTCGATGAAAACGGCAAAGAGCACATAATTGCCGCTAAAAAGCTCAAGCTTAACGATATCGTTTTAATAAAAGCAGGCGAAACTATCCCTGCCGATGGCATCTTAGTCAAAGGCAGCACCAGTGTTGATGAGTCTATGATGACTGGTGAACATCAGCCAGTACGAAAGTATATTAATCATAACGTGTATGCGGGCACGGTTAATCATGATGGTATTATTGAAATAAAAATCAATAAGCTGGGCCAAAATACCCTGCTTAATCAAATTATTCGCCTGCAACATAATGCCCTAACAAAACGCCCACGGTTAGTAGAAATTACCGACAAAGTCGCGCAGTGGTTTGTTGCCGTATTACTGGTATTTGCCTCTCTAACCGCCATTGGCTGGTATCAAATTGACCCTGATGTCGCTTTTTGGATCACTATATCGGTGTTAGTGGCCACCTGCCCGTGCGCATTAAGTTTAGCTATTCCAACCGCGTTAACGTGTGCTGTGGCTACCTTAACTCGTAAAGGTATATTAATTAAGCAAGCACATGTGCTCGAAACACTCTCAAAACTTACTTTAGTTGCTTTTGATAAAACCGGTACGCTTACGCAAGGTAAATTTAGCCTCGACGTTGTTGACATACTTGATGGTAAGTACAGCAAAGAGCAAATTCTTGATATTGCAGCACAGCTTGAGAGCTATTCTGAGCACCCTATTGCTAGCGCCTTTAAAGAGTTTAAAGGTCAGCGTAAATTTGACGATGTACAGCTCCATCCAGGGGTTGGGATCAGCGCTCAATACGATAATACGCACTACGCCATTGGTAAAAGTGGCTGGTTTGATACCAAAAAAACCAATGCGCAAGCTACCCTTTACATAAACAAGCAACCCGTTGCACGCTTTTACTTTGTTGATAAAGTAAAAACAGATGCCGATAAACTCATTAACTCGTTAAAGGCTGCCAATCTAAGTTGTCATATGCTAACAGGTGACGCCTCAGATGCCGGTGCCAAGGTGGCAAAAAAATTAAAGCTTGATTCAGTACAAGCCAGTTGTAGTCCCAAAGATAAACAAGACGCCGTTGATCATTGGTCAACTCAAGGTGAAGTTGTTGCTATGGTTGGCGATGGCGTAAACGACAGCCCAGTCTTTGCCAGCGCTCACTTATCAATCGCCATGGAAACAGGAGCTGATATCTCTAAAAACAGTGCCGATGTTGTGCTGCTTAACAGTGATTTAGCCTCTATTGATCATTTGTTGACGATTGCTAAGCAAACACGGCGTATAATTAAGCAAAACCTAGCGCTTTCTTTATTATATAATGGCTCTATATTACCGCTTGCTGCTATGGGTTTAGTTGCGCCTTGGATGGCGGTAATTGGTATGTCTGCCAGCTCTATTATTGTGATATGTAATTCACTAAGGCTATTAAAGTTATGAGCATAATTTATATTTTAGTTCCTATCGCTATCTTGTTTGTACTAATTGCCATTGGCGTGTTTTTTTGGGCAGTAAAAGGCGAGCAATTCTCTGATTTAAACAAGCAAGGCCACAGTATTTTGTTTGAAGACGATAAAGAGCAACATAATAAAAGTAATGATTGATCCAATTTTTGTTAGCGCTTTTTTAATGGGGTTGATTGGCAGTGGCCATTGCATTGCTATGTGCGGCGGCATTGCCAGCTCATTACAATTAGCCAGTAACAAGCGCCAAACTTGGTTGTATTCTCTAGCCTATAATAGCGGCAGAGCGCTAAGTTATATGCTTGCTGGTGCCCTTGTTGCCGGTATTAGTAGTCAATTTGCCACACAAAACTCGGCCTTTGCACTGTTTTTATCATTTTTAGCGGGCATGTTTATGTTACTGGTCGGCGTTTATATCATGCGCTTAGCCGCGACATTACAATGGCTCGAAAAACTCGGCAAAACCCTCATTTGGCAGCACTTAATTAAACTTAATAAATATTTAATGCCCATTGATTCCCCATTAAAAGCGCTTGGTTATGGCGCACTATGGGGCTGGTTACCGTGCGGCTTAGTATATTCTGCGCTCACATGGGCGATGACCAGTGGCACTGCCATAAATGGTGCTCTGGTTATGCTGGCATTTGCCCTAGGGACGTTCCCTGCCATGATCACCTTAGGTGTGGCTGCACAAAAGCTCAATACGCTTTTTAATCACCCTTGGACGCGAATAATATTAGGCAGTGTTATCATTTGGTATGGTATCTACCTTCTGATCATTGCAACAGACAAGCTAGTGCATTAACATTGGTAAATGTTGTGCATAGAAATTTAACGGATTGAACTTATGGATTTTTCTCAAAGTCGTGCTAAAGGTAATTGTGCCATTAGCTGTAATAACTGCAGTATTAGCCAGTTATGTTTACCATTTTCTTTAAATGGCCAAGAAATGGATAAACTTGATGAGATCATTGAGCGAAAAAAACCATTACACAAGGGTGACTACTTATTTGAGTCGGGCGCACCTTTAAATGCAATTTATGCAGTTCGTTCGGGGTCGTTTAAATCGTATACCTTGTCAGAGCAAGGCGATGAACAAATTACAGGCTTTCATTTAGCGGGTGACCTTGTTGGCTTTGACGCCATCAATAAAATGCAACATCAAAGTTTTTCTCAAGCACTAGAAACCTCAATGGTATGTGAAATTCCCTTTGAAACTCTTGACGAACTAGCCGGTAAACTGCCTAAATTGCGCCAACAAATAATGCGTTTAATGAGTAGTGAAATAACCTACGATCAGGAAATGCTATTATTACTGAATAAAAAGTCAGCTGAAGAACGTCTTGCTAGCTTTATTTATAACTTATCAGAGCGTTTTGGTGAGCGTGGTTTTTCACGAAAAGAATTTAGATTTACTATGACTCGCGGCGAAATTGGTAACTACTTAGGTTTAACCGTAGAAACTATCAGCCGTTTATTAAGCCGTTTTCAAAAAGCCGACTTAATTAAAGTAGAAGGTAAATTTATTACTATTTTAGATAATGACGCTTTAGCCAAAACGGCTGCGATTGTTAAGCCTCGTTAATAATCATTTCTCATTTTAAAATTAATCCTACCCTGAATTGGAGCGTAATTATTGCAATTATGCTCTATCTCTACTAACACTTTGAGTAGAGGTATTAACCATTCACTTTTAAGAGTCGATGAATGAATTGTCTGGCTCATTTTTTAATATAAAAGCAACTACGTCCTATTAAACTCTTACATAGAAGGACAATCTTATGCCTAAATCTTTATTTCTATTTATCGCTCTTTCTTTAAGTATTTTATTTAGTAGCCAAGCATCGAGCTCAATGATCCCCGATGACGGCATTGATGACTCAGAAGCACTAAAAGACTTGATTTTAAACACTGCAGAAAATTCTGAGCTTAAAATAGACAAGCCAGGAGTTTATGACATCTGCTCAGCTATTATTGTTAGAAATCTTAACAATATTGTTATTACAGCTAATACTGGCGTTATACTAAAAAAGTGTGACCAATTTGAAGGAGAGTATATTTTATCCTTTTATAATTCACGCTTCATAGAAATTAATGGTTTTATTTTTAGAGGGTTAACCACAGACAAAATTAATTATGTTTGGGGTGAGCAAGGTATCCTTTTTGCCGGCTCCGAAGATATTTCAATTAAACATAATCAATTTTTTGATTTTGGCGATGCGGCTATAAGAGCAACGTCCTCAAAGCGTTCATCATATAATGCCCCTATCAACTCTTTCAGAGTAAAAATTAGTAATAATTATTTTAATAATGTTACCCAAGTGACCACAACTCACCCATGGAGTGGAAACTATGGTGGTACACATGATATTACTGTTGAAAGCAATGTATTTGAAGGTCTGAAAGGTTCCTTAAAACTAGCCACTAGAAAACCTGTTTCTAAAGCTTTAATAAAATATAATACCTTTAAAAAAACTAAAGGCACTGCAATTGAGCTGACCTATTACTCGGATGTTAAAATAATTGCTAACACTTTTATAGACAGTGATAAGTTTATCCTCAATGCTTACCCAAATAAACCAAGGAGTGTGACCGAGCCTTTTAATTGGGGAAATATTTATTTTACTCACAACACCGTTTTACGTGCTAAAGGGGGAATTAGAATACTTTCTGATGTGCCTGATGAGCTCATCGACGATATTTTTATAAGAGGCATTCATATCAATAACAACCATTTTATTGATATTGATATGACTGTTTATCCTGAAAAGAAATACTGGGATCTTATTAATTTATTTACTCGAGACGGAAAAAGTTATCTATTTTCTACAATCAAAGATAATGTTTATAACTTACTACCTGAAGTAGACTTTGTGAAAAAAACGAGTGGATTCACTGTGGAAGACAACACTTTAATAAAGCCTGAAAATAATTAAATTTTGTAAAGCTCTACACACGTTCATGCAGGATAAGGGTTTCAAAATTAGAGAAGCTTTATTTCTTGATATAGAACAAGAATATTAGTGCTACCCCTTTAACTGTTGTGTATTTGCGTTACACTCAAGGTATAACTGTTAAGTGAATGGAGTAGCACAATGGAAACGATTAAACGTATTATCGCGGTTATTGACCCAACTAAAGACGATCAAAATGCCCTCGCGCGTTCAATAGATTTAGCCAAAAAATCAGGGGCTAGCATTACCGCCTTTATGACGGTGTACGATTTCTCTTACGAAATGACTACTATGCTCTCTGGTGATGAACGTGAAGCAATGCGTAAAGCGGTGTTAAAAGATCGCGAACTATGGTTAAAAGATCTTGTCTCTCCTTATCAAAACATTAATATTAATACCCAAGTCATTTGGCATAACCGCCCTTACGAAGCCATTATTAATACCGTTATTAATGATAAATATGACCTAGTGATCAAAGGTACTCATCAGCATGGTGCGCTTAAAGCGGTTATTTTCACGCCAACAGACTGGCACTTAGTCAGAAAATGCCCAACCCCTGTATTATTTGTAAAAGATATGGCGTGGCCAGCACATGGGAATATTTTAGCGGCTGTTAATGCAGTCAGTGAAAACGCTCAGCACCTGTCACTTAATAAACGCATAATTAAAGATGCACAATTTTTATGTGAACTGGCTAATGCTAAACTTAACTTAGTCAATGCATACCCTGCTACACCGGTTAATATAGCCATAGAGATCCCTGAGTTTAACCCAGGGTTATATAACGAATCAGTTAAAAAACATCATATTGAATCAACCAATGAACTCGCTAATGAGTTTAACCTAACCTCTGATCAATGCTTTATTGAAGAGGGATTGCCAGAAGATGTGATACCGGATGTTGCAAAACGCTTAAACAGCGAATTAGTGGTTATTGGCACTGTGGGACGGACTGGCTTAAGCGCTGCCTTAGTAGGCAACACTGCTGAGCATGTTATTGACAGCCTTGATTGTGATGTACTTGCACTTAAACCTGATGGGTACGTAAGCCCGCTTGCAGAAAGTTAGCGTTTGCAGTAGCTCCCATATTACATATGGCATATAATACGCCCCTTTATTTTTAGCAATTAATTTTGCCGTACTATTTACAAGGGGGCGTAGTGTCTCATTCTGCTCAAGCCAAAGCTCAATACAACTTAAATAAGCTTCAAAAGCGTTTACGCCGCCTCACAGGTCAAGCTGTCATGGACTTTAACATGATTGAAGAAGGTGACCGTATTATGGTGTGCTTATCGGGTGGCAAAGACAGTTACACTATGCTCGACATGTTGCAACATTTACAACGTGTTGCACCTATCAAGTTTGATTTATTTGCAGTAAATCTCGACCAAAAACAACCTGGTTTTCCTGAGCATGTGCTTCCTGAGTATCTTGATAATTTAAATATTGAATACAAAATTGTAGAAGAAGATACCTACAGTATTGTTACTGATATTATTCCTGAGGGTAAAACAACCTGCTCGCTTTGCTCTCGCTTGCGCCGTGGTATTTTATATCGCACGGCTAAAGAGTTAGGTGCGACTAAAATTGCACTGGGTCATCACCGCGATGATATGATAGAAACCTTGTTTTTAAATATGTTTTATGGCGGAAAACTAAAAAGTATGCCGGCTAAACTAATGAGCGATAACGGTGAGCATATGGTTATTCGCCCACTGGCATATTGTAAAGAAGCCGATATAAGCAAATATGCGTTCAGCCAAGGCTACCCTATTATTCCGTGTAATTTATGTGGCTCACAAGAAAACTTACAGCGTAAACACACTAAAAATATGCTGGAGCAATGGAATAAAGAGCACCCGGGCCGTATAGAGAGTATTTTCACCGCCATGCAAAACGTTGTGCCTTCACACTTAGCTGATAATCAATTATTTGATTTTACCAACTTGCAAACGGGTGACGTTATTGATGGGGGCGATATCGCGCTCGATAAACCAGATATTCCAAAAGTGCCAGTTAATCATGAACAAGATGAAACAAACCAAGCCGACGTGGTTACCATTAATTTAAGTTAATTTTTAAGGGTTTGCAGTAATGCAAACCCTTCACTTTGTTCTATGCTGCTACTGACCAGCAGCTAATCCTTGTAAAAACTCTAAACTCTGCATTTCTTGTTTGTTTGCCTGATAAGGCAACTGTTGTAAGCTGTCGTAAGCAAAATCATCAATAGTAAACTCGCTAATTTCACTTTCACCAAAACTGTTAAGCTCACCTGGGCTTGGCGACATACGTTCAATAACAAAGTCCCTCAACCGTAAGTCATTCGTTTGCTTGGGCAAAACAGACCAATGCGCTTTAAAGTCAATTTGCTGACTGCCCTCATTTAAACGTGCTTTAGCAACTAAATGTGCCAATGGCGAGGTGCCACTGTATAAGTTAGCTCTTAAACGGTATAAGCCACTTTTTATAACTGTTAAATTAGCAGGCACTATCATATTATCATTACGTGGATACGCGTTATCAAAGCTAGTTAGCGTTGCACTAGGCGGCATATAGTGTATTTGTGCCACCACAGGAACTATTTTACCCGCGATATCTGCTTCAACTAATAATTGTAAATTACGTGGATAGTCTTCTTCACCTTTAAATATCATTGCCAGCTCATTTTGACGAGCCACACCGCTTTGCGTTTTTAGCGACTTTTTGGTGTCTGTATTACTGAGTGTCACTACCGCCTTACCTAAATTTGGGGCGCTTACGGTTAGCTCTATAGCTTGTGGATACACATACCGATATTGAGACAAGCTCACTGTTAACTCCCCTCCTTGCTCACCCACTGGGCTGCTAACAGGAAAGAACTGATTTGGCTTAAGTCTGTCCTCATCATATACCGTTAATGGTTGTGAATAAGGCGGAAACGCCAAACTTTTCTGATACTGATCAGCAACCACAGAGGCGGCTTTGGCTAAGTCTTCATCAAATGCTGACTGAGTTACTGAGCTGGTTTTTGTTGTTACCTTTGTCACAGGTTGGCTTAGCGTGCGCTGCTGAGCAGGAGGTGTCGATATCGGCTTTTTATCATTAAGAGGGGCTTGTTTTAGGGGGTAACTTGCATGACCCTCATCAATTAAAAACCACATAATTAGGCCCAAGCTGATAGCAAAGCCAATCACGTAGGACTTTTTCATCGGTTAGTTATCCTATATAAAACGTGTAGTACGTATACTACACGATGTTTTAAGTATGCTTATATCACGGGATCACATTATATATAAGTGCCGATGCACTCAAATTATCTGAGTCTTTTACATAACGATATTGTTTCTTCCAAAACCAACTACCTGTGGTTTCATCTACGGTTTCAAACCCTAGCGTGTCGCCAGCTACCGTAATGTTATTCATCGCAATCGTTACATTTCCTTGGCGCTGCGCTTGTTGAATCTCGTTATGACTATAACTGTTAGTCATCATTAATGGATAATGATATGGCATAAAACTATTAACAGCATCACCTTGCGATTTTAAACGCCCATTAGTGTCAATATTGGTGCTACAGCTACCAAATGAGTTTACAGAGCTTGCACCACATGATGAGTGAGTAGCCACTACCGAGTCGTCATTACCGCGTAAAAATCCAGCCGTTAAACCTAAGTAAGCATTACCATCGGCTACAAAACGTAAACGAGGTGTGCGTGCATCAGGTAATGGCGCAATTCTGCGTGCATTATTTACTTTTAAATCGTGCAATACGCCTACCGCCTCATTAACTTCACTGCCTAACCACCACGTTAGCGCGGCATCTACAGCAAAATTCCACGATGCGCCTGTTAATGTACTCACCGCTAAGTCGGCCAATTCACTGCCGCCACCAGCACCCGCTAAATCAAAGGTGGCAATAATATTAAGCGGCTGTAATCCGGCATTTTCAAGCCAGTTTTCTTGGTTATCTATAATATATCGGGCAACTAAGTCACCGGTTGAATGAGTCACAAATACACAGCCTGGCTCGCATAGATTTGAGCGAGAAATTTGCTGTAGTTTAGGCCATACCCAATCGGTGGTGATTTTTCCTTCTATTCGTTCATATGCAGGCCAATCGATGCGCTCATCTGCGCGGTTCACCCAATAAGACTGCCAATAGCTTTGTCCATTGTTTACCACATCACTGGCTGCTCTATTGGTAAGTTGTGATACCTGCAAACCATGAATTAAAATTACCTTATACTCTTTACTGAGCGCAGAAAAACTCATCAGCAGGCTTAATGCTGCTGCAAATAAAGAGACGCGTTTAAATATGTGTGTGTTGTTCATATTAATCCTTAACTGATTCAATATTTTTATTATGCTTAGCTTGTTACACGCTGTTGTCGGTGCATGGTAAAAGCAACGCATTGACCAGTATTGGGAACAAAGTTAAAAAATGCAACATTTTGTTATCATTTTCACTGTTAAGGCTAAATATCTGCGTTAAAATACGACAAAAGCGCTAAACTATTGTGCTATTTGGAACAGTTTATAAGTTTTATAAGCCGCCATTGAAAACACCATGAACTTTTTTATTAACTATCGCATGGCACTACTTTTTATCAGCGTAATAGCGTAAGTTAGTTACATACGAACAACCAAGGAATCATAATGATAAAAAAAATAATGTGTGGTGGCTTTTTATTAACCGCCATTTCCGCGCCTAGTTTTGCCGCGAGTGTTAACACCCAACTTGAACAAGCAACACAAAGTGTGAGTGAAAAGGTCATTAAATGGCGTCGTCACTTACATCAATATCCAGAACTGAGTAATCGCGAATTTGAAACCGCCAAGTACATTACTGAACATTTGAAATCACTGGGTCTTGAAGTACAAACCGGTGTTGCTCATACCGGTGTTGTGGCAAAATTAAGCGGCGGTAAAAAAGGCCCTTTAATCGCATTGCGTGCTGATATGGATGCTTTACCGGTTACCGAACAAGTTGATTTACCCTTTGCCTCTAAACAAACATCAACCTATCGTGGCAATGAAGTAGGCGTTATGCATGCCTGCGGGCACGACACTCATGTTGCTATTTTAATGGCCGTGGCAGAGTCACTGGTAAAAATAAAAGATCAGTTAGCGGGCGAAGTACTGTTTGTATTTCAACCGGCTGAAGAAGGTGCCCCCGAGGGCGAAGAAGGTGGCGCTGAGCTGATGTTAAAAGAAGGCTTATTTAAGCAAAAGCCTGAGGCCGTGTTTGGTTTACATGTCACCAGCTCACTCAATACAGGGCAAATTGGCTTTCGTGAAGGGCCACTAATGGCCAGTGAAGATTCTTTCACAATTAACGTAACGGGGCGTCAAACACATGGTTCACGTCCATGGAATGGCGTAGACCCAATTGTTGCTTCATCACAAATTATTATGGCAACTCAAACAATCGCCTCTCGCCAAGTTGATGTAACTAAAGCACCTTCAGTCATTTCGTTTGGCGCAATTAATGGCGGCATACGCTCAAATATAATCCCTGATAATGTAGAGCTGATTGGTACCATTAGAACCTTTGATCAAACTATGCGCGCCGATATTAAAAAACGTTTAGCTAAAACCGCTGAGCTGGTTGCCGAATCCGCTGGTGCTAAAGCCGATGTGCATATAGATCACGGCTACCCTGTCACAGTAAACAATGTAGCACTCACCCAAAAAATGACCCCAACGCTTGCCCGTATTGCTGGTGCTGACAATATTATTACCACCGATTTAATTACCGGCGCAGAAGACTTTAGTTACTATGCGCTTGAAACCCCTGGGCTGTTTTACTTTTTAGGCGTCACTCCAAAAGATCAAAACGCTAAAACGGCAGCAAGTAATCATTCACCTCAGTTTTATGTTGACGAAAGCGCCTTACAACTCGGCGTAGAGTCATTATCTCAACTGGTTGTTGACTACTTACAATAACAACTCAACGTAACAAGCACAGGGGTAATAACCTTGTGCTTGTAAAGCTAGGGTCTGTTGACCTTTGCGGATTAATATTTGTTCAAGCTAGGGGCGGTTTAATCACGGCGCGAGGTTTGTAACCTAGTGGACTAAGTAAAAACCGAGCAACAAAGAGTAAATCGCCCCTAGGCAGAACCCTTCGGGCAGCGCCTGTTTGGCATTGATGCTGCGTTATCGCCTATTTATGGGGAATAACCACACCACACAGGCTCTGCCTTGCTTTAATACCAAGCAGACTGCTGCAAATTCAACCTTGAAAGGTAAACAGACCCTAGTGTTATTCAGCTAATATAAATCCCCTTTCGCTTACCTTTAATTATATAAATTCTCAATCAGGTAAGGACACCTTAATGACAGCAGAATATTTTAATTTTTTAAGCCTAATTGGTGTGGCTTTTTTTGCAATTTCAGGTGCGTTATTAGGCCATGATAAAGATATTGGCGGATTTGGAGTGGTGGTTGTTGGCTCAGTCACTGCGCTTGGCGGTGGCACGCTCAGAGACATACTTCTTAACCAACCCGTTTTTTGGATAGCCAACCCCGATTTTTTATATGTCACCTATGGCGCTATTTTTGTCACTGTTATGTTTATTCGCCACTTACCCGATGTGTCTAACTATTACATGTTGTTGGTTGATGCAATTGGTATGGCTATCTTTAATGTGGTCGGTATCGAAAAAGCATTAATTGAAGGCACCACCATGATGGTTGCACTTACAATGGGCATGACTACGGGGATATTTGGTGGCTTAATACGCGACGTGATCTGTCGAGAAGTGCCGTTGGTGATGCGAGAAGAGCTCTACTCCACCGCCTGTTTTGCAGGAGGCTTGACCTATGCCGCGCTATTTTTATTAGAAGCCCCTTATTTATGGTGCATTCTTGGTTCGCTGTTGGTCAGTGTTTTTTTAAGATTGGGCGCGCTCCATTTTGGCTGGCAGCCCAATCTATTTAGAAAAAGAACACCAAAAATAAACGATTAGTATAAGCATTGCGTTACACTAATCGCTCATAGAGTCCTGATGCCCGTGACACACTTTTACCCATCGCCAGTTGCAGCACTTTTTTATCTGCTACCAGCTCAAAGGTCTGCTTTGCACGGGTAATACCGGTATACACTAATTGCCGGTTAATACCGACGCTCGCTTGTTTAAGTGGGGGCAATACCATAGCAGTGTAACTAAACTCTGAGCCTTGCGATTTATGAATGGTCATAACATACACTTTATCGTGCGCTGGGAGTCGTGCAGGTGAAAATGCACGTTCATTACCCTGCTCATCAATAAACAGTGCTTTGAGTTGGCCACTGTCATCAGGCATTAAAATACCTATATCGCCGTTAAAAAGTTTAAGTTGATAATCGTTTTGGCTAATCATAATAGGCATACCCGTGTAATGCCGCTGATTAGGGTTAACGCTAATTAACCCTTGCTGTTGCAATACACGCTCAATACGTTGATTTAAACTATTAACGCCGTAATCGCCTTCACGCACCGCGGCAAGTAATTGATAGCGGGCAAAAGCCTCATGCACTTTGGCAACACTAGCCCCTTGAGCAATCAGTGTTAAATAATCACCGTAATGACTTGCTGCGCTGTTTATAAGCTTTTCAATCGGTGTAGAGACAAAATCGTAGTCTAAAATAACATCCCTAAAATGCCCTTGCGTACTGTGTTGTTCAACGTAATTTAAAATACCCCGATCATTGGTATTAACAGCCAAAGCCAATTGGCCTATGCCACTTTGGGCATCAAAGCGATAACTATGTTGTAAAAAGGCAATGCAATCAGCCAGTTTAAACTCACTCTGATTTTGCGCGCCAAGTTTAGCGTTGCCATTAAAACACACCTTATTTAATTGCTCACAGCGTGCTTTTGAATAACGCGGTGTTTGCCCAAGCACTAAACCTTGGCATAAATCACTCATTACACTGCCAGTATCAACCGAGGCGAGTTGGTCTTTATCGCCGAGTAAAATCAATCGGGCATGCGCTGGCAAGGCCTCAATTAATTTAGCCATGAGCGATAAATCGACCATACTGGCCTCATCAATAATCAATACATCAACATGCAACGGATTGCTTTTATCGTGCCTGAATTTATTGGTAAATGGCTTAACTCCTAACAAACGATGAATAGTTTGCGCACTTTGCGGGATCAACGCATTAATATCAGCCGGTATTTCTGTGAGCTTATTTTTAGCCCCTAAAATTGACTCTGTTAATCGCGCCGCTGCTTTACCGGTCGGTGCTACTAATTTTATGCTCAATGGCGCCGCTTGATATAACGATTGTAAAATCGCTAACAGCTTTGTCACCGTGGTGGTTTTACCTGTGCCAGGCCCGCCTGTGATCACACTAAAGCCCTTTGTTGCAGCAACAGCACAAGCGACCTTTTGCCAATCAATATCAAGCGTTGGATTATCAGGAAAGTAGCGTGTTAATAACTCAGTAAGGACTGCATCATCAATATTGAGTTGTCGCTCACTCATTGTCAGTAATCGTTGCGCTAAGGTTTGCTCATACCCTGCTAAACGGGAAAAATACAACCGCTGATTAAACAATTGCAGCGGCTTGTGATCCCCCACACTGTGATGCGCGTGTAAGTAATTTATTGCCGCCTCAGTCGTAAAATCGTCACTAAATGGGGTGAGAGTGTCAGGTACGGTGCCTTCTAATTTAGTAAAGTCGCTTTGGCGTAAATTAAACGGATTAGCCCAATCAACCTCTGTTAGAGTTAAACAACTATGCTGGCTTTGCTGCGATAAACACAGCATTAAAATAATATAAAATAATTCGTCATAATCATGCTCAGTATTGTTACCACTGAGTAATTCGGCCAGCTTTACATCCACAACACGTACGCGATGCTGCTCAGTTAAATAGCTAAGCAGCGGCACAACTTTAGGTGTTTGAGTAACAGAGTCCGCTAGTTGTTCATTGAGTAGCGCCGACTCATCAACAAGCGCGTCGTCAAAGTCATCAAACAAACCAGGTTGTTGGTTTAAATCACTCATAGCATCGCTCCTTGGCTAAACAAACCATCTAAAATAATAACTTGCTCTGCACTTAACTGTTTAAAGTACACCCCTTCACCCGCTGGCATACCGCGTAAAAAGGTATAATACACGCCGCCTAAATGCGTCTCTATGGCATAGTCAGGAATACGTTGTTTAAGTAATCGATGCAGCGCTACGGTATAAATTAAATACTGTAAATGATATTGGTGGCTGGTCATGGCTTGCTCAAGCTGCTCTGGATCATAATCTGCGGGGGTACTGCCCAAATAATTCGATTTATAATCTAAAATATAATACTTGCCTTGGTAACAAAAAATTAAATCTATAAAGCCTTTTAGTAAGCCTTTTACATGGGCAAATTCAAGTTTGCTTTGGCTAAAATCAAAGTGTTTAATCAGCATTTCGTTGAGTTTAGGCGCTCTTAGGCTAGCAAGCGGTAAGTTAAACTCCATTTCAACAAGACAATCACTCGGTGATAATTGACTCAAGCTTAAATTATTTTCACTATTTAACGGGCAATTAAGCGCATCGAGTATCCATTGCTCGGTAATTTGCTGCCATTGCTCATCAATATGGTATTTTTCAAAGGCACGTTTAATTACTGCCGATAAGTTTTGCTCTGGATTTGAGGGGTGAACAAGCGGGCTGGTAAAATCAAGTTGCTCGAATATTTCGTGTAAGCAACTTCCTGGTTTTGCACCTTTTGGAAAACTATACGGTGAGAGAAGTTCATCTTGTTGCACCGCAAACTCATCTCTTTGATGATCTTCATCGCTGCGCCCAGGTGCCAGTTGGTCAGTATGCTTTTTAAAGCTTAAGGCACTAAAACTGGTTGCCCGCCAATCGCGTTCAATCTGCGTGGTTACAGTATTAATACTCAGCGCCTGCTTTTCAACGTGTTCATTATTAAAGCGAAGTATGCCCTGCTCGAGTAATTCACCCGAGGTAAATTGCAGATATTCCATCGAATCATTGGCATCACAAAACTCACTTAAATGAGTGCGCCATATTTGGCTGCTGGTTAACGCTAACCCTGAGAACAACACATGCCCAAGCGCACTACTTTGAATCGCTAAGCGGCTACTTTGCCCTTGCCCGATATTATATACACCCAAGGCACAAAAATGCACTGCACGGGTCAGTGCGACATACAATAGGCGTAAATCTTCTGCTAAACGTTCTTGCTCGGCTTTTTGCAGGGCGTCTTCGTCTTTACTTAAATCAAAAATTAACTTGCCGTTATGGTGATAAAGCGCGTCTTTAGTTTCACGATAGCCACTAGCAAAGGGCATAAATACCAATGGATATTCAAGCCCCTTTGAGGCATGCATAGTGACAATTTTAACCAAGTTTGCGTCGCTCTCTAAACGTACTTGCACAGTTTCGCCATCTTGCTGGCTCACCTTTTGCGCAAACCAACGTAATAAACGAAGTGTCCCTTCAAGCTCTATTTGTTTTTGCTGCAGTATTTCGCCAAGGTGTCTAAAGTCGGTAAGCCAACGTTCTACGTTATAGCCCAAGCCTTGCCATTTGGCACTGAGTTGATTATGACTCAGTAAGCGCTCAAGCATCGCCATAGCCCCTTGCTTGTGCCAAATATGGCTAAGTTGGGCAAAAAAGTTTAAGTGTTCTTGCCATGCATTTTCATCATCGGCCAAAGCAAAAATATCGTTATAACTTAAACAAAATAATGGCCCTGCGAGTACACCTCGTAGTAGCGACTCGTCGTACTGGCCGTGCAATGCGGTTAAAAAGTTGAGTAAATGGTGACTTAGCTCTTGGCTAAATACACTATCACGAGACAAATACACGCTGGCAATATTAGCTTTACTCAGCGCTTGCTTCATTATTTGTGCTTCAACGCGGTCGCGCACCAAAATACAAATATCAGCAGCACTGACAGGGTTAGCGCCAATACAGGCAACACCTTGGTTTGCTTGCTCAAGTAAAGTAACTATTTTATTAGCAAAATGGGTGGCTAAATGAGCTTGCCCTACGCCTTTACTGGTCGGCTTATTTTTTCCATCGCCGGCTTCATCTACAAACACATTAAATTCAAAGGCGGTGGCCGGTTTGCCATCAATTAAAAACGACTCATCTGCTTTTTTGCCCTTGGCTTTCACTTTATTAAAGGGAATGGCATCGTTATAAATAAAGCTGTTGTCGTATTTACTGAATAAGCTGTTTACGCTATTTACAATATCACTGCTGGAGCGAAAATTAGTGCCTAATGTAAATTGTTGCGACTGCTCTACGGCCTCTTTGGCACCAATGTAGGTAAATATATCTGCGCCCCTAAAGCCATAAATAGCTTGTTTGGGATCGCCTATCATGGCTAAAGTGGTATTGCTTTGAGCATAAATTTTACTAAAAATACCGTACTGAATAGGGTCGGTGTCTTGAAACTCATCAATCATTGCCACCGGAAATAACTGCGCAATTTTTTGCGACAATACGTCACCCTGCTCACTATTAAGGGCTGTATGTAAATTAGTGAGTAGGTCATCAGGGGTGATCACGCTTTGTTCTTGTTTGCGTTTAACTATGGCCGCTTTTACCCAGCTCGCCGCATATTGCACTATCGCAATTTTTAGCCCTTGTTTAATGGTATTGTTAAGTGCGGCTAAGGCATCGAATTGGCTAATAAGTGGATGCGTCAGTAATGTGCCATTTTTTTTATAATTAGCGGTATTACTTAAATTCTCGCTGCTCCAAACCTCAAACGAATATTTGTTAGTACCAAATTCAAAAAAGTCATCATTGCCTAAGCAAAATGCTTCAAGCGCCGCTAAACTGCCTTTTCGCCCGGGTGTTTTTGAGCCACTTAAATCGGATGCTTTAACAGCACCAATAAACTCTTGCTCTAGGCACGTTTTTTTAAAAGCGGGTATAAGCTCTAAATATTCATCTCGCGCTTGCCACACATCCTCTAAATTTATTTGCGGCGTTATTTCGGCGTTAGCTTTATTTAAAATACTGCTTACTTGGCTAAATAATGATTCAGGTGCGGCAAACACCTCTAAAATCGCATCTGTTTTTTGCTTATTAAGCGGGTAGACAAACGCGCGCCAAAAATCTTTTATGGTCTCAAGCAGTATCTCGCGCTCATCTAAAATAAACTCTAAGTTAAACGCTACTCCCGACTCAAACGCATGTTGTTTTAGCATCCGCTGACAAAAACCATGAATGGTAAAAATAGCCGCCTCATCCATTGATTTAGCTGCTGCATCGAGTAAGTCAAACGCACGGTGCTTGTCATCAACGCCCGCTATTACACCCTCAATTAGCTCATCATTAGGTACTTGCCCCAGTAAAGCATCACGCGCGGCAATAATTCGGCTGCGAACTCGGTCTTTAATTTCTTGCGTGGCGGCATCGGTAAAGGTTACTACCAAAATTTGCTCAACGCTCAATGGCGTATTCAGCTCACCGGGTATTTGCATGCCCAACAAATAGCGCAAATACAAACCCGTGATCGTGTAGGTTTTACCTGTGCCTGCACTGGCTTCAATTAAGCTTTGGCCTGATAATGGCATAGTGAGTGGGTTAAGCGCTTGCATAGTCACTCTCCTTGGCATGCTCAAATAACGGGGCGAGTAGCTTATCGCTCCAATGTATAAATTCGTCTTGGCAGTCATTAAGTGATTGCACCGTGAGACGAATATAAGGGTTTTCTCCTTCGCCTCGGCCAATATACTGTGGACTAAATTTACTGTTGGCTTTTGCCATATCACCACCGCTTTTTACGTATTCATAACCACTTACCGGAAAAAACGCCACGGGCTTGTTGCGTAATGCTTTATAAAGCTCAAACCAATCTGCGAGCAGTAAATCGGCATCGGCTTTACTCATTGGGGCAAAACTAATTTGTTTATCTAAACCTAGCAATAAAGTTTCAACCTCTTGTTGCATGCTTTGAGCTGCCAGGTGATAAAGAAAGCCTTTTATTAAATCTTTGGCTTTAATACTGGCACTGCGGTAAAACACTTGTTTTTGCATATACACATGGTTAAGCCAGCCTTCAATGGTGGTATTTTCAAACGCAAGTAACACTTCTATCGGTTCGCTTTTACCGGCTTTTATTTGCTCTTTTACTTGCCCTGCAAGCGCATCAACTCGGTGCTGCATACCCTCATAAATTAAGCTGCCAACATTGGCTTGGGGCAACTCACCGCGCTGCAGGATTTGCTCGGTACTGAGCGGCGTATTGTTAATGTTTGCTTCAAGTATTTCGTCAAGGTAAAAATAACGGCGCAGCGCATCTAAGCTAAACGGTTCTTCGTCTTTCGCTATATCGTTAAATTGCGGCAAGCGTAACCCTAAACTTTGTTGATAGAAGCTCTCTTGGGCATGGCATACACTGTGAATAAACATATCAAGATCAAGCAACTCTGGGGGTGTTACATCAAGCGCAGTGATTGCTTTTGGCTCAATGGCCTCGCTAGGCAGCCAAATTGGGTTATAGCTGTGATTATTTACTCCCGCCTGTTCATCGCTAGGAGCTGAGTAATACAGGCTATTAAAAGGCTGCAAATGCTGCTGCGTAATAAGGCATTCAGGCAAGGGTTTATCACTGGGTTCGCTAAGTTTAAAACTGCGTCCAATGTATTCTAAAAGCTCACTTACTAGAGTTGATGGCATGCGCGGCTGGTTGTCAAAACACGAGCGGCCAATGTAGCTCATATATAAATTATCTCGAGCACTTAAGAGCGCTTCTAAAAAGAGGTAACGGTCATCGAGTTTACGTGAACGGTCACCTTTTTGCTTTTTAGAATACGGCACTAAATCAAATCCGATTGGCTGCACGGTACGTGGGTAATCGGCATCGTTTAAGCCTAGCATACACACCACCTTAAACGGCACGGCGCGCATGGGCATGAGAGTACAAAAGTTCACTTGTCCTACTAAAAAGCGCTGACCTACACCTTTTTCTTGTATACCTTGCTTGATTAGATAGCTCACTATGCGCTGCGAAACGGCTTTACTGTAGTCGCCGTTGTCGTGGTGCTTCGCAATATCTTCGAGCACCTTTTGCAGCACTAATAAATCCCAGCTATCATCGCTTTCGCTCTCATACACAGCATTGAGTAGCTCACTTAATATATGGGCTTTATTAGAAAGCGTATCATCAGGGGTGAGTTTCGCTTTAAAGTCTTGAAGCACATCAATAAAATGCACCAGCTTATTGAGAGTATCAAGCGCCATACCTTCTACTTCATCGGCGCTGTAAATACCATTAAATGGGCACTGTTCGTCGCGCATGGCAATCCCCAGTAATAAACGGTTCAAGCCATGTTGCCAGGTATTTAAATCAATGGCGGGTAAATCAAAGCTTTGTTTATGCTCAGCGTTTATGCCCCACTTTACCCCTACTCGCTCAAGCCAATAATGTATTTGCTCGTATTCATGGGCTTCTAGGCCAAATTTTTCGGCAATTTGCGTAACCTGTAATAAATCAAGAATATCCGACACGCCAAAGCGCGAAAACGGTAAATTAGCTAAACTGGCAAACGAGCTCAGTACTGGTTTTTCTTGCTCTATGGCTAAATCGGCAAGGGCGTATGGTATAAATCGGCTGCCCTGCGCACCACCAAAAACGGCCTCAATGTAAGGGCTATAAGTACCTACATCAGGCATCATGACGATGATGTCTTTGGGGGTAAGCGTTGGGTTTTGATTAAACAAATTGAGTAAGTAGTCGTGCAGGCGCTCGACTTCCCTTAATGGTGTGTGGCAGTCACTTAACGTAATGCTGGTATCGTTTGCACTTATGGGCAGTTTACCCTCATCGTTTATAAACCATTCTTTGTTATCGGTAAGCGATTCACCTTTAAAGGCAAGTTGGTATATTTCGCTTTGCACTTGCCCAAGTAAGGTATCGTCAAACGCATCAATAAAACCATCAATCCAACGGGCATCAAGCTGCACCAGTTGCTCAAAATAATCGCGGCCGAGTTTACCCCACGACGACAACAACGGATTACCAATAAAATAGTATTCTTCATCGGGATTCGTTTGCTTTTTTTGCTGCGCTTCCACCAGCGGCATTTTGGCGTATTTAGCGTTTATTTTAGCCGCTGTTTTTTCATCGATTATATCGCCCCAATAATGCTCGCTAGGATTAAAAAAGAATAAAAACACCTCGGTTTTTTTACTCAAGGCTTCAAACACATCAAGCTGTGAGCTGGCAATCGCAGATATACCAAATAGGCTAATACGTTTTGGTAATAAGCTGCTATCCATACTCTCAAGGGCGCTGAGTAATTGCCCTTGCATGTTGGCGCGGTGAAATTGGCTTTGCCCAAGTGTTTTACTTAATTTAACAAGGCGGCGCCATAAATCGGGTTGCCAAGGAGCAATGCTGATATCTACATCTTCAAGCGTATCAACACCGCTATCCCAAGTGGCTATCCAATGGGGGCGGTACATTAAATATTGGTCGTACACATCGGCTATTTTTTCACATAGGGCAAAGGTTTTTTGGCCGTCAATATCCCCCTCTAAATAGGTTTTTAGGGGTAAATACAGTGGCTCGTCAATACAAGTAGGTAAAATTGCAAACAGTTTCCACGCAAGGTTCGGTTTATTAAACGCCGACTCTTTAGGCACGTTTGGCAATAGTTGCTGGTACAACTGCCAAATAAAGCTCGACGGCAGCGGAAAGTCTACCTGCGCAGCCACGCCTAAATTTTCACTTAAACCAATTTTTAGCCACTGCGACATACCCGGCGATTGCACTAACACCACTTCTTTATCAAATGGGCTTTGCAACGGGTTTACCTTTAGCAGTTGATGAAACTGCGCTTGCAGGGCTTCCATACGGTTTGATTGAATAATATTGAGCATACGATACCAGCCTTACTTGAGATAAAGCCAGTGTAAGATATTTTCAATTTAAGCGGTAGCGCTAAGGAGGAATTGGCGTTAATAAATCAGCATGTTAGCTAGTAGCTAGCTAACATGCTGATTTATTAAACGCACAGGACTCACTTTAGTCACTGTGCGTTTTTATATTAAACCAACTATTGGTATGGGCTTATGCTAGATAAGCTAAAGTCACTTTGCATTATTACGTTACCATCAATGCCTTTGAGCTTAAGTGACAAGCCTGGATCTGCTTGCTGCCAATCAATGGTTAAATCCCCATAGTTAACATTATGCGTGTAATCACCGACACGATGTTTATTTGGGCTAACGTCTTTCCACTTTTCTGTCAGGCCTGAGCTGGTCATTTCAATGAGTGGGTAATCAAGATTGTGTTGATACCTTGAAATTTCCCCCCAATGGGTATCGCCGCTGATGATCACCACGCCATTTATTTGGTGTTTTTTAATTAACGCAAATAAACGGTTTCTATCCTCTGGAAAATTTGCCCACGATTCCCAGCCAGTAAAATCAGGCAGTAACTGCAAGCTTGATGCAATTAGTTTAATCGCTGCTGGCTTTTTAAGTTCGGCTTCAAGCCATTGCCACTGCGCCTCCCCTAGCATAGACGCGCCTTTTACTTCGGTTGGACTATACGGGCCTTGGTTATTTGCTTTACGCTTGGTGTAATACTCAAGTTCGCTCACTGAATTAAGTTTATCGCGATTAAAACGTAAGTCAGGCATGATCACTTGCACGGTTTGCTCGCCTTCGCCATACATGTAAGAGGTATAAATACCATCAGCACGGGTTCGGCGCGCTGAGTTTGCCGGTTCATCCCAAAAATCGAGCATAATTTGCCGAGATGCTTCTTTATGCGGGTACTCTTTACCCGCATCGTTTTGACCATAGTCGTGATCGTCCCACATGGCTATTAATGGTGTATTTGCTTTTAAGGTTTTAAAGCCAGGCTTTGCCCCTAATCGTTGGTATTTATTTTTAAGCACGGCCATGTCGTTAGTATCGCCATAAATGTTATCGCCTAAAAAAATAAATAAATCACTCTGCTCTTTGTTGATGGCGTTAAATATAGGAATGTCTTTATCTTGATGCCCACACGAGCCAAACAATATTTTAGAGGGCGCAGCCATTGCGCCACCACTAATAACAAAAGCAAGTAACAGCGCTGAATGATTAAAGGTTTTTAGTAACTGTTTCATTTTAAAATCTCATTAATAGCCGGTGCCATATTAGGGTTAATCGTGTCTGGGTTTTGCCCAAGTGCTTTTAAAACGGTGGCGGCAATTTGCGCTTGTTTAAGCTCATTATCGGTTTTTATTAAGCCATTACCTTTAATTGTAGGACCAATGGCAGCAAGCCAAATATGATCTGAGCCAATAATTCCCTCAGGAAATGCCTTTTTACCCTGCTCCGACTTTGCTAATGCCCGTTTAGAGCTGTGATGTTGCCAATCGTTTGCGTAGCTGCCACGGCCGTGATCGGTAGTAACAATTAACGTAGTATTATTTTTATAACCTGCTGTGCTTTGAATGGTTTGCCATAAATCTTTTAAAAATGCATCGCTTTGTTTGGCCGACTTTAAGTAAGCATCGTAATGGCCATCGTGAGCAAAATCGTCAGTTTCCCCTAAGCTAATCACCAATAATCTTGGCTTTTTAGCCAGCATATAGGCTTTAGCAAATCGATAGGTAAAACTATCAAGCCGCACATTGTGCCATGGGCTGGGGATTTCTGTTTGTAATGCGTTTAACAGGGGCGCATCGGCAAATAAATCATCGGCAATAGGCATAAATCCTGCATTTACATACACATGACTACGCTTAGTATTTACAATGTAAGGAAACACATCCCAGCTACCAAATAAAGCCGTGCTGTTTTTAAATTCAGGCTGCGCATCTAATCGCTCTAAAATGGTTTTATTTGGATTAAATACTTTATCGTTACTCTTAATGTTTTCATCCACTTCGCCGGTAAGAATTTCGTTATAACCAGGGTATGAAAAATACCATGGATTACTCACTGACATCGCTGAGCCGTTTGCTCTGTCGCCCATAATTACGCCTTGAGTGGCAATCGTTTGTGTTAAAAACGGCATTAATAATTGCTGGCGCTGTTGCACCCTTTCATCCCAAAATTCATTGCTTAACTGTGCTGGTTGCTTAACAAATTCTTTATTATTGAGCAGGTTTTTATCGGCACCATTAAATACTTCCTGCCAGCGCACGCCGTCAAGGGTGACTAACACTACATTTTGTTGAGCAGCCAATGCCACATTATTAAACAATAAAATTAAACTTAACCCGATAATTTTTATCATGCTTTTCATGGTGTTCTCATCAACTTTATATAGTAAAAAGCCCATCGATGATGGGCTCATATAAGATTACTTTAGGTTTAAAAAGTAGCCGTTAATGTAACCGCTGCTGTGCGTGGCGAGCCGATAAAGTAAGTACTCCCATTGCCCGTACCACCTGCCAAGTAACTTTTATCGGTAATGTTATAAACCACAAAGGCAATATCAACGGCTTTAAACGGGCCTGCGTTAACTTCGGCTGAATAACCTGCGTTTAAATCAAGCACGGTGTAGCTATCTACATCGCCACGCTCACCGGTGTATTTAGCCGATAAACCAAAGCGGAAATCGCCACTGTAGTAATCGGTTGATAGCACAAATAAATCATCCACTGAGTCAATTACTTTGCCTCCAGCTTCAAAGCCTGGCGCATCGCCTTTGTATTCAGAGCTATTATTGGTGTATGAGCTATATACATTCCACTCATTATTAAGCATATAACTTGCTGACAGCTCTAGACCTTTGGACTCAATACCGCCCACATTGAGGTACGAGCCGTTTGTGCCTATGGTGTAGTCTATACCGCCCGTGTCGCTGCCTGGTGCTATAAAGGTGATGCGGTTATCAAACTCAATTGAATAGGCCGTTGCTGTTAATTTAAGTGCATTATTTTGATAGCGCACACCCAGGTCAATATTTTCAGCGGTTTCTGGCTTAATTGCTGATAAGTCAGAGCTATCGCGTTCAAGCACACCGTCTTTAATGGCGGCAAAGTTTTCGCTATAGCTGGTAAATAACTCAGTATTACTATTTAGCTGATACAAAATACCACCACTAAATAGAATGTCTGAATCACTGTTTACTTTAGCTGTTGTGGCGTTTTTATAGTGGTCATACTTTTCTATATCCACTAAGTATTTTTTTACCCCTAGGTTTAAGGTAAGGTCGCCAAATGCCATTGAGTCTTGTGCATACCATTTAAGCGTATCAGTCTCAAAGGTGTTTTTATATTGCGTCCAGTATGGGGTGCTATCAAAATGATGATAAATACGGGCATCGATTACTTTATGCCAATCACGCGACTCATCACGGTCACTTTGCTCATACCAAAAACCCGCTTCTATATCGTGCATGCCAAAGCTAGCTTGATAATTAGCAATTACCCCTAAACGATCTTTATTGTAATGAGTATGACGATAAGACATAACAGGCGTTGCATCAGCGTCGTAACACGCAGGATTAAGCTCAGGGCCCGACTCCCACGGCCAGTTTAAACTTGCGATACAACCTGCGTTCGGCGCAAGTGGATTACCGTTGCTATCTGTAAAGCCATAAGAGCCTGCGTTTGTGCCCCCCTCGGTGGTTGGGTTGCCATTTTCATCTACAGGGGACGTTAAATAAGGTGGGATCCAATCGCCACGACCAGAATTTTTATGATAATACGGGCTAACGGTTAATAATGATGTTGGAGAAATCGCGTATTCAAATTTTAAATAGCCTAGAGTATTTTCACGCAAGGTGCCCCAACCTTCTGCAAACATTTGGTCAAAGTGCGGAACGCCTGTCCAGTTCCATGTTAGCTGATCCCAATCAGGGGTTTGTTCAAATTGCTCTAGGCTCACGCTATTGTAGTTGCTCTCGCTTACATCGTCATACGATAAGCGCCCTGTAATAGTTAGCTCATCAAGGGTGGTAACAAATTTCGCTTCAGCGTGTTGGTTATCTTTTCCGCCATTGCTGCCTGAGCCAATCCAGCGGCTGGTATCGGTTTGTGAGTAACTCACGTACGCTTGGGTATTATCGAAAATGGTGCCAGTTTCGTGCTTAACATAATAACGCGAAGCATCGTGACTGCCTGAGGTATAAGCAAAGGTGGTGCTTTTATCTAAACTCGGTGCTTTACTTACAAAATTAAAAGTACCGCCTAATGCCTCTAATGAGGCAGATTTAATATCTGAAGTGCCCTGACCTACTTCCACGGTGACAAGATTTTCGCTATCTAGGTAACGATTCGCTTTAGCACCACCGCCATAATTAGAACCGCCATTAGGAATGCCGTCTATCGTCATACCTAATTGTTGTTGGTTAGAGTCAATACTAAAACCACGCATGGTAATGGTTGTTGACCAATCGTCGCCGCCAAATGCGTCTCCTTCGTTTATGCTAATCCCTGGCAAGTTATCAATTACCGATAACACACTCGATACCGAGCTTTGTTGTTCTAGCATCGCAGGTTCAATAACGTTGTTTGCATAACTGGTTGGTTTTGCAGTAACAGTTACTTCTTCTATCACGTTATCGTTAGCATAAGCTGAAGTTGATACCGCCATGGCCACAGCCATGCTCAAAATCGATTTATTTTTTAAAGCGTACATTGTTGTCCCATTTGATTCTAATTATAAAAGGTAATTATGAAAGCGGGCACAGTCTATTTTTTAAGTATGACAACGAGGGGCAATTTTATTGACAAACAGGTTAAACAAATATGAGTTAATTATGACGTAAAGTAATCAAATCAAGCACATCGTAATTAAGAGCAATCAGACTAAAACAGCACCCAAAAGCCAAGGGACTCTCTAAAGTCATAAAATTTTCTCACTCTTTCTAACTGCAATTGATCAAAATCTTATTTAACTTAGATATAAAGAGTTAAGAGCCCATAAAGTGATAACTTTTAGCCCAAAAACACGGTTTTATACAAAGTTAAAAACCAATTTTGCAATCAGCTTTTTCTGGGCTATCTTTTTATTAACGCTTTAATTACAGGTAGCTGCACTATGTTTAATTTTTTCGCTAATAGCGCTGAGCAAGCATTAAAACAGTCTATTACGGCAATTGTTTCCATAGATGAAAAAAACAATATTGTCTTTTATAACAAAGCCGCGCAAAAATTATGGGGCTACACAGAAGATGAAGTACTCGGTCACAACATACGAAAACTAGTCCCTGACGAACATAAAACAAACCACGACGACTATGTAAATCATCATAGAGAAACCGGGCAAGACAAAATTGTTGGCAGCTACCGAGAAGTTGAGTTACAAACTAAATCGGGAAGTCGCATTTGGGTCGAATTAGCGCTTTCTCAGGTGAAAGTAAATAACAACAAACATTACACCGCTTTTATAAGAGATATATCAGCAGAGCGTGAAGCAAAAGAAATCAATGAGCAATCGTTAGAGCAAGCCCTTGATGCAGTTGTATGTATTGATGAAAATAATTGTATCACTTTGTATAACAAAGCCGCAGAAACACTGTGGGGTTACAGTAAACAAGAAGTAATGGGAAACAATGTAAAAATGCTAGTACCCCATGCAATACAACATAACCATGATGAGCTTGTAAATGCAAACCGAGACACAGGTGTCGATAAAATAGTTGGTACCAGTAGAGTAGTTGAAATTGAACGCAAAGATGGAACAACCGTGTGGGGGCGATTATCGCTATCGAAAATTAAATTAGCTAATCGCGTTATTTACACAGCTTTTATCAAAGATGTAACGCAAGAGGTAATAACTAGAGAAGAACAACGGATGTTGTCACTTGTTGCAAACGAAACAGACAACGCGGTAATAATCACCGATCCTAAGGGCTATATTCAATATGTAAACAATGGATTTGAACGTTTAACAGGATACGCTTTAAGTGAAGTAAAAGGTAAGAAACCAGGCAGTTTTTTACAAGGCAAAGATTCTGACAAAAACATGATAGAAACGATACGCACACATCTTAAAAATCGAACTCCTTTTTATGGAGAAATATTAAACTATAAAAAATCGGGGAGTGCTTACTGGACCTCGCTATCTATCAACCCAGTAATAAGAGAAGGGAAATTAGAAAATTACATTGCAATTCAAGCTGATATATCTGAAGTAAAGCAAATGGCGCTTGATTTCACAAACAAACTAGAAACTATCGGCGAGTCTATAGCTATGTTGCAAGTGTCTCTTCATGGTGAAGTACTTGATTGTAACGAATTACTAAAAACGGCATTAAAACCCAATTTTTCTGTAGAAGAGTTTGCTAAAAATCTGATTTCTGATCTCAGCGTTGAAGAAAGAGCATTTTTAGACAAAAACAAACATATCTCAAAAACTTTTGAACTTGAAAAAAATAATCAATACAGTGCCTTTGATGCGAGAATATGTGCTCTTCGTGATGTTAATGGTCAAACCACTAGTTATATGTTTATAGGTTTAAACATAACGGAAAGAAAAAAAGCAGTTAATCAAACTCAAATATCAATGAAAGAATTATTAGATATAAGCCAAACCATCAGCAAAATAGTAGAAACAATTAATGGAATATCAGAGCAAACAAATTTACTTGCACTCAATGCTGCTATTGAAGCCGCAAGAGCAGGTGAAATGGGACGCGGTTTTGCCGTTGTTGCTGACGAGGTAAGAACTCTTGCAGGCAATTCAAAGGCATCTTCTGAAGAAATAAACGGCTACATAAAAGAAACGGTTACTAAAATTCAAGAGCTTGCAGAATTATCTAAAAAGATAGATTCATAAATCCGCTTTTAAGTAATAAGCCCACATTTGTGGGCTTATTAGTGAGAACTCTTTAAAACTTAAACTAACTCAGCAAGCATCTCATCACTATAAGGTGTCACTTCTTCACCATTTTTAATTTTGCTAATGTAATCTGGGTTAGCAATAAGTGGGCGACCAATGGCAATTAAATCAAATTTATTATCGTTGATCGCTTGTTTGGCAGTTTCAAAACTATAACTACCTACACCCACTAAGGTACTTGCATAACCAGCTCGTAAAAATTCAGAGGTTGATTTACCTTCTAGTGAATCAAAACGCATGCTGTCGTCAAAAATACCGCCGTGTAGATAGGCTAGTTTGCGGTTTTCAAGCTCTGGTAATAAGTAGTCAAATACTGCTTTATCACGGTTATCTTCGCTCATATTAAAGTAGGCACCTGGTGTTAAACGCATAGCGGTACGCTCATTGCCTACAACATCAATAATGGCATCAGTTACTTCCAGTGCAAAACGAGACATATTTTCTGGTGTTTGCCCGTACTCGTCATCACGTTCATTTGCCGCATAATGTAAAAATTGGTCAATTAAATAACCATTAGCACCATGAATTTCCACGCCGTCAAAACCTGCTTCCATCGCGTTTTCTGCCGCTTTAGCGTAGTCAGCCACTAAGCCTTTAATATCATCTTTAGTGGCAGCTTTTGGCGTAATATAAGTTAGCTCACGCATACGCGGTACTGAACCTTCAACCCCTATCGCCGATGGCGCCAGAACATCACCACCAAAAAAGTGAGGGTGAGCAACACGGCCAACATGCCATAATTGCGCGAACATTTTACCGCCATTGGCATGCACGGCGTCAGTGACTTTTTTCCAACCTTGAACTTGTTCATTAGTGAAGATACCCGGTGTATTTGGGTAACCTTGTGCATCGGCACGAATAATAATTGCTTCACTAATAATTAATCCTACATCAGCACGGCGAGCGTAGTAATCAACCATCGCTTGTGTAGGCACTAAATTGTCATCTGCCATACAACGAGTTAGTGGTGCCATTAGTACGCGGTTTTGCAGTTCAATGCTGTTATTTAATTTAAAAGGTGAAAGTAAGTCTATCGACATAATGTTTATCCTTTGTTGAATGTACATTCAAGATAAGGTCACTTGAATGAATATTCAAGTATAATTTTGAAACTTTGTTCAAGATTGCGTAAACTGCTTTACCTAAACGCTGTTTAAGGTAGGATTATTGCTGAAAGTTCGCTTTACCTACTCTGCCAACGAGAAGAGTCATTATGAGAACTGCAGAATTTGATACAGAGTTTGTACTGCGCCAAGCAATGGCGATGTTTATGCTTCACGGTTATGCAAAAACCAGTATGCAAAAACTGACTCAAGCAACCCATTTACATCCGGGCTCGTTATACGCAGCATTTGGAAGTAAAAAAGGCATTTTTTTAGCCGCTACTGAGCAATACCAAACCGATCGCAATACTCAATTTACTGCTCTGTTTGAGCACAGCAGTTGTATTTTAGATACGCTGAAACAATACCTTAATATCATTGTGCAAGAATGCGTTGACGGTGAAGCAACCAAAGTGTGCCTGCTCACAAAAAGCATTAGCGAGGTAGAGGGTAACGATCCACAAATTTGCCACGTATTGCGTACTAATTTAACTGCATATGAGCATGCTTTTGCGCAGCAGTTACAAAAAGCAATTGATAATAAAGAAATTACCAATGGCCGAAGTGCCATAGAGCTGGCACGATTTTGTGTTATGGGTATATATGGATTACGCACCTACGCATTAACAAACCAAGACCCCGACGCACTAAACCAACTAGCCAATGAGCTACTAGCAGCCATCAGCTAAACTAAATTTTAAAGCGCAGCAGCTCGCTGCTCTTTGTATACTCCACAGTGAGAGAGAGCCAAAAATGACCACCGATAATTTATCAAAGCAAGACGACGTAATTTTAGGCCTTGGCGCAAAAAAACGACTCGCATACATGTACGAAACCGTGCAGCAATTTAAGCAAGTGTGGATTTTAAACGATGACGACGGCTGCGTAATGCTCACTAACGAGGACGACGATTGCGTGCCGGTATGGCCAACACGAGAGTTCGCACAAGCCTGGGCAACCGGCGAATGGCAAGGCTGTACACCTAAAGCAATTCCAACAAACGATTGGTTTAGCCGCTGGACACCTGGCCTTGAAGAAGACGACTTACTGGTGGCCGTGTTCCCTACCGAAGAAGACGACGGCACAATTTTATTCCCTGATGAGTTTCAAGCCCAGTTGAGTAAATCAATTAGGAAGTACTAACTTCTAAAGCAGTGTTCACCTTAAACAAGCTTATTATAAGCATTAAAAGAAAAGTTTATTTACCAAAAGGTTATAAAGCATCTATTATAGTGTTGTAACTTACTTTTATAAAAATCGACCTGGGTGGACGTCAATTCCACCCCTGTAAAAAATCGAATAAAGTAATCAATGTTCAGGTAAATTTAATAAAAAATATACGTTTATTTTCTGTGTTTAAATTGGGGTCTACATGCTGTTCAATTCAAAATATAAAAACAAAATTAATGAGTTAAATAACGAGTTAATTCAATTAAAAAAAACCAATGAAAAGCTTGAAGCGCAATTGTTAGCAGCAAACAGCGAGCAATCACAACAAAACGACAATGAAATAGCAAATGATACAGCCTTTGTAAAACAGCGTGAATTAAACACATTATCATTACAGTCATCTGATTTAATTAGTGACATCAGAGAAAGCTTAGCCTCAACTTCACATAAACTAATTAATGATATTACGTCATTTAAGTCATCCCAAGAATTACTTGATACAATTTTAGATATGTTAGCAACGACTTCATCGTCAACACATAATATCTCAAGAGATACAAAATCAGCCACTAAATCCGTTAAAGAATTGCAGTCAGTAACAATCGGAATTAATGATTTTGTAAACATAATTAAAGGGATTTCTGATCAAACAAATTTACTTGCACTTAATGCGGCCATCGAGGCCGCTAGAGCCGGAGAGCAAGGACGAGGCTTTGCTGTTGTGGCAGATGAAGTAAGAACGCTCGCTCAGCGCTCTTCTGATGCATCTAACGAGATCTCTAATTTAATAGCTAAGGTCAATGAGCAAATGCAAAGCGTTGTAACTAACATTACTAACGTTAGCGAAGAAAGTGATGGCATTGCAAATAGCTCATCAGAAATTGATGCTACCGCTAAAAAGGTGGTTGAACTATCACAAAATATGTATAGCGTTATTGTTAATTCAAGTGCCGATGCATTTATTCAAACAGTAAAAATGGATCACATTGTATGGAAATACGATATTTATAAAGTCATTTTAGGGCAATCAAATAAGACTGCAGAAGACTTTTCTGATCATACCATGTGTCGTTTAGGTAAATGGTATTACCAAGGTGAAGGTGCATTAAAATATTCAAGCATTAACGACTTTAAAGCATTAGAGCAACCACATGAAGATGTCCATAAGAATGGCTTTGCTGCTTTAGAAGCATTCCAATTAGGCGATATCAATACTGCTGTAGAAAAAGTATCTCTTATGGAGCAAGCAAGTTTTAAAGTAGTGGACATACTTAGCGCTTTATCACACAAAATTATGGATTATAACTGTAAATAAAATAGTCAAAAAACACCTCACTTTGCATAGCGTTATGGTTCATAATCATTTGGCTATGCATACCAAACTTATATAAATTAATCACAAACTAATAACACCTCCACCTAAGCACTGCTGTTCAATAATTAAACTAACTAAATTATTAACCCTTTAAGTAATCATTAACTATATTTTTATGATAGCGGGTCACGGTTTACTGATTCATCTTACCAATTCAGCGGTATTAAAAACACTTAGCCACATTGCAGCAATAATGAGCACTGTCGTTTAAATACTCTTTTTTATTTAGGTTTTAATTATGTTTAAAGTTCATTTTAGTGTTGTATTCGCGACGTTATTTACTTTGCCCGTATGCTCACAAGAAGCGCAAACACAATCACTCGTGCAAAAAGCGTTAAGTAATGCGCCCACAATTATAAACTTATCAGCAAATCACCCTAACACCCTAGTAACGCCCGCTATTAATGAGCTCGATGCCAGCCCTGAGTCGGATTTAATTCGTTATGGGCGCTTATTAATTATTGATACCTATAAACAACTTCCCAATAACGTAAATAATAAGCTCAATTGTAGCACTTGCCATCTTAATGAAGGGCGTGTAGCCAAAGCCGCGCCTTATGTGGGCATGAATGTGGTATACCCTAAATATCGCTCTCGCAATGCACAAATAAACACCATTGAAGACAGAATTAACGGCTGTTTTCAACGCTCAATGAACGGTCAGCCACTGCCTACTAATTCAGTGCCAATGCAGGCTATTGTCAGCTACATGAACTTTTTATCACAAAATATAAAAACCAAAGACGACCTGCAAGGAAACACGGGCTTTGTCGCTATTAATAAAGAGCTAATACCAAACGCCGATAACGGAAAAACTCTTTACGTTCAGCACTGTGCAAGTTGTCACCAACTAGACGGTCAAGGCTTATATCCTAATAATACTTACATGTTCCCAGCCATTGCCGGCAGTCAGTCGTTTAATGATGGTGCAGGTATGGCACGCACTTACACCGCAGCGGCATTTATTAAAGGAAATATGCCATTGGGCCAAGAAGGCATGTTAACCGAGCAACAAGCTATTGATATTGCTTATTACTTTTCACATTTAGAACGCCCTATTTTTGCCAATAAAGCGGATGACTGGCCAAAAGGTGGCGCACCAAAAGACGTGCGTCGATAACAACGTACTGTAGCGTAATAATTTGCCACTTACTTATTTATCTTCTTGGAGCGATATAAAGTTAACAGCCACATTTTAAGTAAAAATACGCTGAAACAGTCATAACGATAATTATTCTGCTAAAAATGCAGTATAATTTTTAAGGATCACTAACTTAGGTATTACATGCGGTACACTTTCAATTTAATATGTTGTTTGCTACTACAAACCATTGGTTTTAGTGCATCTGCTGTAACACTAAACGAAAATGACAGCTTACAATTAAAATCAGCTATTTGGCATCAAGTAGATTTAGCTAAACCAACCCAAGGTGAGCAACTCGTTAATGCCTATGACAATGTTAATACTCCCATCACTTCGCTGTACAGTGCGAATGGCAGTGCAATAGCAAAAATTAGTTTAACCACAACGAGCGCTGGACGCTGGTATATAATACCCCAAGTTAATTACTTAGATAGTGGCGTTGCTTTTTATCAAGATGCTAGTGGGATCAGAAAAGTCGCTGACTTTTCACAAGATAGTGCCATCCCATCAGCCATTGTAATGCACAGCCGAGCTTTTGAATTACAACTAGAAGCTAATTCACACGGTGTTTTATGGCTTTATGTTAATGCTAAGCACTTTGCCAAACCTGTCAGCATTAACGTTATTCCTCAATCTAGGTTTGTTAAACTTCAGTTTTATATCAATTCATTAAGCTTAGTGTCTATAACGATAATGCTGACCTTGGCTTGCATGGCCTTGATCATGTTTTTTAAAACACGACATCGCGTGGCATTATTTTGTGCAGGTTACATAGGGTTACATGGCATTGGTTGGGCATTCGCAGCGGGGATAGCTGCGCTACTTTTTAATTACCATGCGATTAACACCCATTACTTTGGCATGTATATTTTTGCCTTTGCTATTGCCTCTGCCAGCTCATTTGCCTATTACTTATTTAACTTTGACCAACATACCCGTTCTGGTATTAGCCGATTTTTAAAGTACTTTTCCATAACGGCACTTGCCTGTGGTTTTTTAAACCTATTTTTATCCTTCCATTGGGTGTTCTATTTAGCTCACTTCCTCGCTGCAATTTGGGTGTATTTAAGCTTAAAGCTTGGCTTTACAATGCTGGGGATGAAGGACTTTAGAGCGAAATACTTTTTAACTGGCAACCTTGTTTATAGCTTATCCTTGGTTATTTTTATTTTATCGCACCTAAATTTAATAGAAATAAGTTCACCTGAATTATGGGTGCTTATTGCTCTGGCCATTGATTGTATCTGTATTTTGCTTTCTTTATCTGAATGGCTAAAAATAAAGCAAAACAATTATATAAAAGCGCTAGAGTTATCACGCATAGATCCACTCACCAAAGTAGGAAACCGGCTGCAATTACAACAAGTGCTCGATAACTTAGATAATTTTTACCTCATAGTGTTTATAGATTGCGACAATATTAAAAGCGTTAACGATCACCTAGGTCATGCTCACGGTGACAAACTACTCATTGAAGTTACACGGTTAATTAAAAGCGCGTTAGCCGATAAAGGTGAGGTATGCAGAACTGGCGGTGATGAGTTTATTTGTGTGTGTAACGTTAAATCAGCACAACAGCTCGGCCAACTCACCCTGAGCATCAACGAATCGTTAAATTATATTCATCAACAAGTACAGAAAAACTGGCCCCTATCAGGCCTGAGCTATGGCATAGCAAGTAGTGAGGAATGTAATGACTACAAAGCCTGCTTAACCTTAGCCGACCAACGAATGTATACATTAAAGCACCAACGTAAAAACAAACGCCAACACGTTTAGTGTTATTACAGGCACAAAAAAGGACGCCTTGAGACGTCCTAATATAGAATAATGGTGGAGAGAGAGGGATTCGAACCCTCGTTAGGGATTAACCTAAACACACTTTCCAGGCGTGCGCCTTCAGCCACTCAGCCATCTCTCCACAATGTTGCATTGCAACAGCGCGCTATAGTATGAAATACACTTGCTTGGTGCAAGGCCTTTTTAACATCACGCTTTTAACTGCTCAATAATCAAACTAACCACCTATAAGCAAATAAAAAAGGCGATACCTGAGTATCGCCTTTATCTAATGCATTATATTGCCATCTATTATTTTGCCATATTGGCTGTAAAATCAAGCATGCGATTTAATGATTTAAGTGCGCCTTCGCGCAAATCCATGTCAACAAACACTTCTTTACCGCTGGCATCAATCAGTGCTTCCTCAATCGCTTGTAAGCCATTCATTGCCATCCATGGGCAGTGAGCGCAAGTTTTACACGTAGCGCCGCTACCGGCCGTTGGAGCTTCGAAAAACTCTTTCTCTGGGCATAGTTGCTGCATTTTATAAAAAATACCGCGATCGGTGGCTACAATAAACTTTTTATTAGGCATAGTTTGCGCTGCTTTAATTAGCTGGCTAGTAGAGCCAACTGCATCGGCTAATTCAACAATTTCAGCCGGTGATTCTGGATGCACAAGTACGCCCGCATCTGGGTGCAATGCCTTCATGTCTTTTAAGGCTTTGGTTTTAAATTCGTCATGTACGATACATGCGCCGTTCCACATGATCATATCGGCACCGGTATTCTTTTGAATATAGCTGCCTAAATGCTTATCTGGGCCCCAAATAATTTTTTCGCCTTGCTCATCTAAGTGCTCTACTATTTCAAGTGCACACGATGAGGTAACAATCCAATCAGCACGCGCTTTAACCGCGGTAGAGGTGTTAGCGTATACCACCACTTTACGATCTGGGTGTTGATCACAAAATGCTGAAAATTCATCAACAGGGCAACCAATATCTAATGAACAAGTCGCTTCAAGTGTTGGCATAACCACAGTTTTATTGGGGGTTAAAATTTTAGCGGTTTCACCCATAAAACGTACGCCCGCGACAATGATCATGTCGGCTTCGTGTCTAGCGCCAAAGCGTGCCATTTCTAGTGAATCGGCTACACAACCGCCTGTTTCTTCAGCGAGTGCCTGAATTTCAGGATCAGTGTAATAATGAGCAACAAGTACCGCGTTTTTTTCTTGCAGTAACTGCTTTATTCGCGCTTTATATTCGCCTTTTTCGTCTTGTGTTAACGGAGCTGGCTTAGGAGGAAAGATATAGCCTTCTGGCATAATAGTTTGAGCTAAACTCATTGTTCTCGACCACTTTATTTACAGTGTAATTAATAGTGCAAATTATACGAGAAACGAACACTAAATAATAGCAATCTAACAAGGCAGTTTATAAATAAAAATTAGGGAGATAGTCGGAAATATTTTATATCGAAGAAAGTGTAACAGAAGTGGTGGGTCATGATGGACTTGAACCATCGACCAATGGATTAAAAGTCCACTGCTCTACCAACTGAGCTAATGACCCGCTCTGATTTACTTATAAAAGTAAGTACGCGTAAATCCGCCGATTATAACCATTCAATAGAGAATGGTGGGTCATGATGGACTTGAACCATCGACCAATGGATTAAAAGTCCACTGCTCTACCAACTGAGCTAATGACCCGCTCTGGTTTACTTATAAAAAGTAAGTGCGCGTAAATCCGCCGATTAGACCATTCTAAATATAAAAAAGAATGGTGGGTCATGATGGACTTGAACCATCGACCAATGGATTAAAAGTCCACTGCTCTACCAACTGAGCTAATGACCCGCTCTGGTTTACTTATAAAAAGTAAGTGCGCGTAAATCCGCCGATTAGACCATTCTAAATATAAAAAAGAATGGTGGGTCATGATGGACTTGAACCATCGACCAATGGATTAAAAGTCCACTGCTCTACCAACTGAGCTAATGACCCGCTCTGGTTTACTTATAAAAAGTAAGTGCGCGTAAATCCGCCGATTA